>NZ_DATJPM010000015.1 GCF_035506375.1 Methanocella sp. | reverse complement strand
AGCCCGGGGTCGATAACGCCCAGCCGCGGGTCCATCAGGCCCATGTCGATGGGATAGCCGTCGTCGTCATACGTGTCCGCGGTGATGACCTTCGTCACGCTCATCTTGCGTATCTCGGCCGGCGAGAGCAGGCCGAACTTGATCTTCCGAATTCTCTTTGGTGCCGTCATACCGCGTCCTCCAGGTCCAGCCGGGGCGCGATGCCCAGCGCCTTCATCTCGTCTAACAATAATTTGAAAGCGTAGCTCATTTCAACCTTGTATATATTAGTGTCCGCGCCGCAGTTGGGGCAGTACACGATCTTTCGCTTCTTGTCCTCGGTGGCGACCATGCCGCAGTTGTTACAGACGTACTCGAACACTTTGTCGGACTCGTCGAGCAGCCTTTCTTTGAGCGCCATTGCGGCCCCATGGCCGATCATCACGTCTCTTTCCATTTCGCCGAACCTGAGACCGCCTTCCCTCGCACGGCCCTCGGTAGGCTGCCTGGTCAGGACCTGTACGGGGCCCCTGGACCGGGCGTGCATCTTGGACGAGACCATGTGGTACAGCTTCTGGTACAGGATGACGCCGACAAAAATATCGGCGGTGATCCTCTGGCCGGTGATGCCGTCGTAGAAGACCTCTTTGCCGGTGTGGGAGAAGCCGAACTTCTTGAACTCCTTCCTGAGCTCGTCCTCGCTCTCGTTGTTGAACGCGGTGCCGTCGACGAACCTTCCCTCGAGGCTGCCGATCTTGCCGCCAATGGTCTCCAGCACGTGGCCTATGGTCATACGGGACGGGATAGCGTGCGGGTTAATGATGAGGTCCGGTACCATGCCGTTCTCGGTGAAGGGCATGTCCTCCTGTTGTGCGATCAATCCGATGACGCCCTTTTGCCCGTGCCGGGACGCGAACTTATCGCCCAGTTCCGGTATCCGCTGGTCCCTGGTCTTTACCTTGGCCAGCCGGCTGCCGTTCTGCGTCTCCGTGAGAATTACGGTGTCCACGATACCCTTTTCGTTGCTCCTCATGGTGACGGAGGTCTCACGGCGCTTTAGCGGTGTGATGCCGCCCAGATCTGTGGGCTCTTCCAGGAATCTCGGCGGGCTCGTCTTGCCTATTAAGACATCATTAGGCCCGACCTCGGTCTCCGGGTTAACGAGGCCATCCTCGTCCAGCATGGAATAGAATTCCGACTCACGGGCGCCCCTTACTTCGGCGTCGGGCACCTCGAAGGTGTCCTCCTGCCCGCCCGGGTAGCGGCGCTCTTCGCCTTCGGTCGTCCTGTAGAAGTGCGACCTGCCCAGGCCCCTCTCGATGGAGCCCTTGTTGAACACGAGCGCATCTTCAATATTATAGCCCTCGTACGAAAGCACGGCCACGACGAAGTTCTGGCCCGACGGCCTCTGCTCGAAATTAATAGAGCGGGCGGTCTGGGTACTTACGATGCCCTCCTGCGGATAGTGCAGGTAATGGCCACGAGTATCCGGCCTGAGCTTCTGGTTGGACGTGGAGACGCCCAGCGATTGCTTGACCATGCCCGCCCCCATCGTGACTCTTGGAGAGGCATTGTGTTCGGGGTACGGGATCATGCCGGCCGCGATGCCTAAAATTAGTGACGAGTCGAGCTCCATGTGGGTGTGGTCCTTGGTGAGCTGGGACTCGTCGATGGCGATGAACGTGTTCTCCTCTTCCTCGGCATCGATGTACTCGATGAAGCCCCGCTTGACCATGTCGTCGAATGTGGCCTCGCCGCGCCTGACCTGGTCGATGTCCTCGTTGGTGACCAGGGGCTTACCGTTCTTTACTACGATAAGCGGCCTGCGAGCCCTGCCCATGTCGGTGTTGATGATGACTTCGTTGGTGAGCTTGTGGTATGCGATGTTGATCTGGTTAGAGATGATGCCCTGCCTTCTCTTCTCCCGGATGTTTTCGACGAACTCCAGGGGGCTTTCGTGGGTCCCGATGAGCGCGCCGTTGACGAATATTCTTGCCTTCATTTTTACACCATCCTTCCCAGCGGCTGTACGCCGGACTCTCTCAGGATCTTCTTAATGGATTCCTCGTCCTCGACGCCCGTGGACAGCTCGACTGACATGGCGAAGTTCTTCACCAGGCCACAGTTGGGGCCTTCAGGTGTCTCCGACGGGCAGATGCGGCCCCACTGGGTCGCGTGCAGGTCTCTCGCCTCGAAGTGAGGCTGGGCCCTGCTCAGCGGAGAAATGACGCGCCGCAGGTGCGACAGCATGGCCATATAATCGATGCGGTCCAGCAATTGAGAAACGCCGGTCCTGCCGCCGACCCAGTTTCCGGTCGCCAGCGGGTGGATGAGCCTCTCGGTGAGCACGTCAGCCCTGACAGCCGTGATCATGTAGAGCTCACGGTTCCGCATGTTAGCCCTCTCGAGCTGGTACTTGATGTCACGGGTGAGCCGGTTAAAGGACACCCGGAACAGGTCTTCCATCAGGTCGCCCGCGAGCTTCAGCCGCTTGTTGGCGTAGTGGTCCTTGTCGTCCGGGGCGCGGCGGCGTAAGGCCAGCTCACAGCAGGCCTCGGCCATCCTTCCCAGGAAGTACGCCTTGTTTAAGCGGGATTCCCGAAGCTTCGGATCATCCTCGTGGATGCGCTCGAAGTTCTCGGGGTTCAGGTGCGGCAGTAAGTAGCGGTCGATGACGTAGTGAGCACGCTTCATCTGGTAGTCCCGGGCCTGGCCCGCGGCCACGCGCTTGCCGATCTTCTCCATGGCGCTCTCCACCGAATCGGCTTCCGCCTCGTCCAGGTTCTCCAGCATGAACTTCTGGATCTCGGGGTCGTCGGAAACGGCGTTCACGATGTCCTGGTCGGTCTCCAGGCCGAGCGCTCTCATTAACATGACTAAGTTCAGTCTTCCCGAAATAGACGGGAACGATACTTCCAGGATAGACTTGCGGCCCCTCTCGACGATGACGAGGGCGCGATATCCGCGCCTTTGCGAGAAGACCTTCGCCACCTCGATCTGGTCGCCATAGCGGTCGTCGTACTCGACCATGATCTTGTTCGGCGCCAGGTCCTCCAGCGTCATCAGGACTCTCTCGGTACCGTTGATGATGAAGTATCCGCCCGGGTCCATCGGGTCCTCGCCGTTCTTGATCCAGTCCTCGGAGCCCAGCTTGGCCAGGTTACAGTGGTTGCAGCCGATCATGATCGGCAGCTGGCCGATGTTGACCTCGATGGCCTCTTCCTCGACTTCGCCCCTGACGATGCTCATCTCTAAAAACAGCTCTGCCGCATAGGTAATGTTGCGTAAGCGCGCCTCTGTCGGAAAAAGCGGCTCCACGGAGCCGTCCGCCTCACGGACGACCGGGTTACCGACGCGGATCTTACTTAGCTTCACCTTCACGGGCTCGATGTTCCGCTCAACGTCCTCGATGTCGGTTTCGATAAAGCCTTGCTCGTCAATGACTTTCTGAAGGCCCTGGTCTATGAACACGTTGAACGAATCAATATGATGCTGCGCTATCTTCTTTCGGGTAAAATACGCTTTACTGAGTTCTCTTCTGTCTAACACTAAATGATCCCCTCGCCTTAATCGATAACGAGCCTGTATGCGACCGCCCTGCCGGCGGTGAGGCTCTTACGGATGATCTTAAGAACGTCGCCCGGCTTCGCGCCGATCTGCTTGACGACGACGTCGGAGGACTTGATCTTCGGCAACTGTCCCCGGGTGATACCGTATTTTTTCAGTACTTCCTGGGTCTCTTCCTCGGTCAATAATATATGGTCGGGCACGAGTTCGTGCTCCAGAACGTTAAATTTCTTGGTCAATATTGCCTTCCTCCTGTGTAGAAAGTAAAAAAGTCCCATAACAGGGTGAGCGGGCTCGTGGGGATTTGAACCCCAGGCAGCCTGGTTAAAAGCCAGGCGCTCTACCTAACTGAGCTACGAGCCCCGTTGATACTCTATGCAGGTCCTGTCTTCATTTTCGTTAAGCTGGCATCGAGGGATTATCTGCGGCATTCCATGGGATATGCTACTGCGCTCACCATATATTATAGAACTTGATTCCGACGGTCTCTTAGAAGTGCGCCTAAAGCATTTATACTTTTCTATCTATATGGAGAGCATGAGGCGTGGGTTAGGGAACTATTCGGGCGCGTTTTCACCGATATGGAAATAATGTAAAATTTATATTATTTTTCAGAGAAAGGAATATATAAGCCTGGCCGATTAACACTTTAATTCAGAATCACATATATTATAGCCTGTTTTCGGCTTTTAATATTAAATTTGGCATACTGGAGGTTATTGGCATTCAGATCAAGTTCCTTGGCGCAACCCGCGAAGTCGGCCGTTCCGCCTTCCTGCTGAATGAGCGCGTGCTGCTGGATTATGGGATCAAGCCATCCGACCCCCCCGAATATCCCCAGGGGAGCCCCAGGCCGGAGACCATCGTCGTCTCCCACGGCCACCTGGACCACTGCGGCGTCGTCCCGAACTTAATGGACCTTGAGCCGGTCGTACTCTCCACGCTCCCGACGAAACACCTTACAAGGCTATTGGCCGAAGACACGCTGGAGATCGCCGAGCGAGGCAGCATCCCGCCCTTTGATCCCAATGATATGCAGATGCTCATGCGGCGGACCCGGGAACTGGACTATAACGAGGATTATTCTACTGACGATTATACCATCACCCTGCTGGACGCGGGCCACATACCAGGCAGCGCCCTCACTTACGTCGATTTCGACGGGGATACGCTGCTGTATACCGGCGACATCAAGAACTCCGACACCCGGCTTCTTAAAGGATCGAAGATCCACTACCCGGCGGCGAAGTCGCTGCTGCTGGAGAGCACATACTTCGGCAAGGAGCACCAGGACAGGAAGGCCCTGGAGGAACAGTTCATCGAGTCCATCCGCTATACGCTCGATACGGGAGGTAACGTGGTCATACCCTGCTTCGCCATCGGCCGGACTCAGGAGATCCTGCTCATTTTGAAGGAGTACGGCATCCGCTGCTTCGTGGACGGCATGGGCACGGAGGTCACGGAGATTTTGCTTAAGAATCCGAAGTTCGTCCGGGACTCCGGCCGGCTCAAGTCCGCCTATGGTAGCGCCACTACGGTGAAAGGCCCAATGCGGCGCTCGGTGCTGGACGAGCCATCGGTGGTCGTCACCACGGCCGGCATGCTCAACGGCGGCCCGGTCCTTTATTATTTACAGAACATGTACGATAACCCGAAGAACAAGGTCATCCTGACCGGCTTCCAGGTGGACGGCACGAACGGCCGCATGGCGCTCGATACGGGAACCCTGGAGGTCGACGGCGAGATATTGCCGCTCCGGTGTAAGCTGGAACAATATAGTTTTTCAGCCCATAGCGGGGATGCGGAGCTCAAGGCCATCGTGAAGCACATGTGCGACCAGGGCACGGAGAACGTGTTCTGCGTCCACGGAGATCATACCTGGGACTTCGCCGAATGGATCAAGAAAGAGATCGGCGTCAACGCCTTTGCCCCGAGGCTCGGGGAAGAATATATCGTATGATGGTAATTCCCGTTGGCATGGTCATGTGCTGGCGGATTCGAAGATCATATCGATCATGGCCTTAAAGACAAACGGCTTTTTTAGGATCAGGATATCGGCTGACGGGGGGACATACTGGCCTATATCTTCGCCGCATGTCATCAGGATTACCTTCGTATCCGGGAATTCCCCCTTGATCTTTTCCGATGCTTCCAGCCCGTCCATGAAGGGCATGCAGTAGTCCAGGAAGACGACGTCCGCAGGCGTCTTCCTTTGCCGGTCCACGGCCTCCTCGCCATCACGGGCCAGGTAAACGATGGAGAAGCCGCGCTTTTCGAGAATAAGCCGGAAAAGGTACAGGATATCGGGCTCATCGTCAGCAATGCCAATGGATACTATGGGATTCACCTTTTATTATAATTATATATTATATAACATACTTATAATATTATCGCTTGCCTGGCAAGAGGCCGGATACGCCGGGGAGCTTGCTCCCCGGCACCGATTCAATGGCTTGAGGCATTTACTATTTCATCATTTTGCGGATGTTATGGTGCCCAGAGGATGCAGGTTACGGTAGGTCGCATACAGGCTCTTGTAGTTATCCTCGTAGGCGGCCATGCTGTCCTTCATGTTCTTCTCGTTAGTGTCGATGCTCTTGTAGTCAGAGCCCGACGGGTCAAGGTAGCTCTTGCAGGCGTTGCCGGAGGCTATTGCATCGTTGCAGGCGGCGTCGAACGCGTCGATCTTCTGCCTGTAGCCATCAAGCCAGCTTTTGTCGAGCTTTTCCATGGCTTGAGCCGTGCCACGATATTTGTCCAGATCAGTCTTCATGGCGCTTACCTTACCGACCTTGTCCACGTAGTCCTTGAACGTGGACTGGGCGGCGCTCTGGGCGCCCATCTTTTCGTCGTAGTCGCTCTTGTACTTATTATATGCGTTCTGGCACTGGCCGATATTATCCTGCAGTGCCTTGTTATTGGCCTCTACGGCCTTGTATTCCTCGCTTCCAGGGTCAAGGTATATAAGATACTCTTCGCCCGCGTTGATGGCCGTTTCCGCGTCGCTCTCGAAGGAGTCGGCCTTCTGCTTGAATCCGCTAATAAAGCGGGCATAGTCGCTTACGGATTTGACCTTAGTCCCGCTAGCGTAGTTGTTCAGGTCGTTATAGCTGTCAGCGGTCAGATTAAGGTCTCTGCGATACTCTTCCAGGGCGGCCATCTTTTTAACCGACGTATCGTAATTGCCGGCATACTGATCGTATGACCTGTTGAGCGATTCGATGTCGGCCTTGAACCGGGCGTCTTCCGCGGTCACGTTCCGGTACTCGTCGCTCGAGTTATTCAGATAGGCGAGATAAGTTTTCGAGGCCGCGCTCATATTATCGTACATTTGCCGGCAGAGGGCGATGCGGTCCGCAAGGCCGCCGAGCCATGCCTGGTATTCGTCCAGCGTAGCGTTATCCGTCAGGCGATAGTGGTTCTGCAGGTAGCTTATCTCGGTGGTGAGATCCCCTGCGTATTTTTGGTAGTCCGCCCGGGCGGACTGGCCGGCCGCCGGGAGGCTGTCGCTTCCCACCATCGTTTTAGTTCCCGTACAGCCGGCCGTAATAAGCGCTGCGATGATCAGCAGTCCGAAGAGAAGTCGTGTTCTAGACATTAAATATGGCACCTCAACCTTTAATATGGCAGATTATAGGGTTTATTATATAATAGTCTGTATATAAATATAATCCAAAGAAGATATTGGGGCTGACTTAACATGCTTTAACAATTTGGCGTTTTCTCGCTGTGCCTTCGTGTTGTATCGTTTTGCTGCTCTGGCTTCCTGCTTTTTCCCGTTATGCCTTCCCGAGTCATTTCGCTGATACGACTTCTTGCATTTCCCGGTTATGGCTCGATAAAGTTCCGTCAAGTCTTCGGTCGATAACGATTTTCATGGCATTACATCAATGACTTTAGGTCGCCATCAACCGAAGACTTGACGGAACCCTTTAAAAACAATTTTGATCTTTTTATTTTACACCTTTTATCTGAAGACCTAATAGATTCTCAAAAACCAATGTCGTTTTCAATTTCGTCCCGGCCAGGATCTCCACTATCTCGCTTTTCGTATATGCGGCGGCGATCGAACTCTTAAGCCCTGGCCTGATCTCTTTTGGCTTAGTATTGATTTTTAAAAACCAGACAACGAGTGGATTCATATTTCTCTTTAAGTCGCTTATATAATATTTACCACCGGGTTTCAGAACGCGAAAGATCTCATCAAATGCCTTTTTAGGTTTGCTCCACTCATGCAAAGAGCCATTGGTAAAGACGGCGTCAAATGTTCCATCATTAAAGGGTATCTCTTCCGCCCTGCCTTGTTTAAATTCGCATCGTGATGCAAGGCCGTACTCCTCGGCGTTTCTCCGGGCAACGCCGATCATGTCCCGGCTTATCTCGACCGCCTTAAGGCTGGTCCCTTCGGTCTTTTTAAGCCACTCCAGGCCCAAGTAGCCAGGCCCCGAGCCTATCTCAAGCGCCAAACCGCTGTTAATCCCCGATTTGATTAGGTCATTAGTCTCGATCCAGCCCTTATCACGGAGATCTCTTTGCATAAGGTCATAGGTCCGGACATTGAATTCTCCTTGTATTCCCTCGCCAGTCTCGATAACTCTTTGTTCCATGACTTTTCGCTCTCCTTAATTCAAAACTCGTTTTTCCACAGGTATCAATCATCGTTTCCTAACACGTCCTTTATTTTACTCGCACCTTCCAGGATCTCTAAGGCGATCTTTTTCATAAGGTCTGCTTTGACGATGGCGATGCCTTGATCCACATCGCCCAGGACTAGTAGCTCGTCTCCGGGCCCGATGTCGAATATTTCCCGAGCTTCTTTCGGTATGACGATCTGTCCACGCTCGCCGACTTTGACTGTCCCGAAAATGTATTTTCCCTTTTTAAGCTCAACCATAGGATATCCTCATATTTTTCATATTAATATGCATATTCATGTTAATATGATTCTACTATATAATATTTTCTTGTCTGGTAGAGCTATACTATTAACGGCAAAGAATGTCGACCGATTAAAACAACAGAGCCAATCAGGATACAATCAGGGTGTTGTATAAATCGAATCGCATCGGCGTGCTCTAGGGCTTTTTGTATTATCATCGACTTGATAGGCTTTGTGTTGTGCCATTTTATAGAGGCTCTGTATTTTTATTATTATGCTGTAGTTAGCATCTCATAGGCGCATAATGGCATAAACTGGAATATCCATGTGTTTGGCCAGCATCATAGCACGATAAAATCTTGATTTCATAAACAAGCCGGGCAGTGGAAAAAACACATTACTGCTACGGCTAGAGAATACATGAAAAAACGAAAATGCCTATCAGCACTCCGAAAACAATTATGCAACACCCTATGTTATAAATTCTTTGCCATGGCCGTTGTCTGCCCGGATGACCCGTTTTAAGCCAGTGCCCGCTATTATTTATTTATCTTGAATGCCAGCACTAAGCCGAGCGCGACGAGCGCACCGATAAGCATGAAGCCCGGGGTAGACATCGGAGTTACTGTAGTCGTAGGAAGAGCGGTTGCGGTCGGCATGATCGTTACGGTAGCATTGGGGGCGACAGTGGGGCTGGCGGTCGGTGTAACGGTCACGGACGCGGTGACGGTCGGTGTGGCCGTTGCCGTAGCGACCGTGATGTTCTCCTCCAGGCCATAGGAGCTGCCATTGGATGAGATGGCAAAAGCCGTGATATCGGCCGGCGTCGTATTATCCTCCCAGGGCAGGTTCGAATATACTTTGCCGTTGTTGTCGGTGAAGGCGCTGTCCGGGTTCAGCATGCCGACGGTCGTCCTCAGCAGTATCTGCCAGCCGGGCCCGACGGAGCGGCCCCAGTAATCGTTTACCTGGACCGTGATGTCGGCGCTGTTGCCGTAGGTGACATGATAGGTGCTGGCCGTTATGTTAGCATAGTAGGGCATTGCGATGAGGACGACGCTGCTCGTATACGTTTCGTTCGTGGTCACGAACAGCCCGTCCGAATATCCTTCCGCGTAATAAGGCGACCAGGCGTAGACCTTGTAAAAGCCATGAGAAACATTGACGAACTGGTAGAAGCCGTTCTGGTCCGGGGTCACATTGAAACCCGCGATATAATCGGACTCGTTCGAGCCGTTGACCAGCTTCACGACGGTCCCCTCGGGCACGGCCTGGCCCGTATTAAAAAAGACCTTGCCGCTGATGCTGCCGCCCTGTGTAAGAGCGTTACAGGGCAATATCAGGCAGGCCCAGAATAATATGAAAATTGTCATGAAAGTGATAAAGTGGAATATCCTTCTCATATGAAAAAAGTAAGCGGTTTAGCTATAAGTAACTTCTTTTAACTACGAGAGCGGCCGTAGCTATAGGCGTATTATTGATTCTTATGGGCTGAAATAAGCCCGAACACATCCTGCTCCGACATCTTCCTGTAGCTGCCCCTCGCCATCACTTTTAGCGCCCCGGCCGCGCTTGCGAACTCGAGGCTGTCCTCGAGGGGCATATCCCTGAGCTGCGCAAGGATGAAGCCTGCCGCGAACGCCGCACCGGCACCCGTCGTATCCACGGATCCCACTTCGAAAGCCGGTACGCTGATCATCGCCCCGTCGCAGCATATGCAGCCCATCTCGCCAAGCGTCACTATTGCCAGGCCATTATTGGCCTCATGGATCATTCTGGCGGCTTCCACCGGGTCGTCCGAAAAGAGCTTTGAGACCTTCTCGCTCGCGATGACGACGTCGTAAAGGCCCATGTGAGGCCCTGACGGCAGGTCAAAATTCAACACAGTCTTTATGCCTTTCGCCCTTGCCTTTACTGCGATAATGGCGCCGTTCCTGCCGAAGCAGCCGTCGACGTATATGCATCCTGTATCGGTAATTTCTTCAGGGATCGGTATTTGTTCCTCGGGCGTATTATCGTGGAACGTGATGGTCGAGCGCTTATTCTTATCGATAACGATGGACGTCATGGCAGTCTTGCCAATCATGGGCATCATCGCCTTAATGCCGTCCTTCTTTAGCGAGTCGAGGATATAGGCGCCCATCGGGTCTTCGCCCACGGGGCTGCCGGCCAGCCCGGCACTCAGACCCATACTTGACAGCGTCAGGGCGACCAGCGCCGCGTCGCCCCCTATCGACATCATGTAATCGGTCGCCGTGGCCTGCTCATATTCCCGCATCGGGCGCTCAAGCCGGCCAGATATGTCCAGCGAGATGGCGCCGTAGCAAAAGACATCGAACATATAATGTCAGATAAGTGTATGACCTTTTCAAAGTATGCCATAGCCAGGTATAGATATATTTATATCGGGAGAAGTAAGCTGGACGGCAAATCCTTATATATTATTTTAAATAAACCTCCACGCTTACCGGTAAGACGGTATGGAGCGTAACCTGTTGTTCGTAGATAGTTTATGTTCCGTTTGCCCGCCGAGAAAGGCACGTAGGCGGGCTTTTACCAGAATAAGCCCCGGGAGGCTTAACTATGGAAACGGTAATAGAGACGATGAACCTGACAAAATTCTACGGCAAGAGCCGCGGGATAAAAGACGTGAGCATCACCGTTAACAGGGGCGACATCTTCGGCTTTTTAGGCCCCAACGGCGCTGGAAAATCGACGACCATAAGGACTCTTCTGGACTTCATCCGGCCTTCGGCCGGGTCGGCCACCATCTTCGGCCTGGACTGCCGGAAGGACTCCGTGGCCATTAAAAAGCGCATCGGCTATATACCCGGCGATTTCGGGCTTTATGGCCACATGACCGGCTGGAAGTTCCTCGAGTACTTCGGCCGCGTACGGGGAGGATACGATGCCGCGGCGGCTAAGGCTTATGCGAAGAAAATGGACATCAAGCTTGACCGTAAGATGAAGGAGTATTCGCGGGGCATGCGCCAGAAGGTCGCTATCATACAGGCCTTCATGAATAACCCCGACCTAATCATCATGGATGAGCCCACGACCGGCCTGGACCCGCTGATCCAGCAGACCTTTATGGACATGCTGCATGAGGAAGCTGGGCGCGACTGTACGATATTCATGTCGTCCCACGTCCTCTCCGAAGTCGAGAAGGCCTGTAACCGGGTGGCCATCATCAAGGAAGGGGCTATTGTTGCGGAAGAGCAGGTAGAGGCGCTCCGGCAGAAGGCGGGCAAGGTGCTCGAGGTGAGGTTCGCCGAGCCGCTGAACCGCGAAATATTCTATCTGCCCGGCATCAGCAACGTCTCCCGGAACAACGGCGGTTACCGCATGACCGTCACGGGTAATATGGAAGAGCTGCTGCAGGAAATTTCAAAACACCGGCTGGCCGACATCAGCATCCACCAGATGACGCTCGAGGACGTGTTCATGCACTACTACGAGGGGGCGAAGTAGATGGCCTTCGAGATCCTGAAGCAGACCCTGAAGGACAAATACATGGGCACGGTCATCGTGGCCGTACTGATATTCCTGTACATCTTCTGGCTGGCGTCCTTCTACCCGTCGGTCAAGCCCATGGTCAGCGGCTATGACCAGCTCCTCCAGAACCCCTCGATGAAAGCTTTCTTTGGCGACAGCGTAGTCAGCATGACCACGTTCTCCGGCTTCATGACCCTGGAGGTGTTCAGCTACATGGGTTTAGTGGTCGGCGCTTTCTTTATTTTCATGGTCGCCTCCTTCGTGGCCGGCGAGATAGACCAGAAAAGCTCCGAGCTGCTCCTTTCTCTGCCCGTCAGCCGGGTGAACGTCATCCTCTCCCGTTTCGCGACGCTGCTGCCATTTATCGCCCTGGTCATGATCGGGGAGATAGCCGGCATTTATCTTGGGGGCCGCTATATCGGCGAAGACCCCAGCATTAAGTGGTTCGGCATCGCCATCCTGTTCATGGGCGTTTTTACGCTGGCCGTCGGCGCCATGACCCTGCTCATCTCGTCGCTCATGAGCGACGGGCGACGGGCGGCGCTGTTATCGCTAGGGGTCCTGCTGGCCATGTTCCTGGTGGAGAATATCGGCTCAATGGTCACGAGCATCGACTGGGCCAGGAAGCTCTCGCTGTTCCATTACGCCCGGATCGCCGACATCGTGAACACGCAGACAGTGGACTGGACGAATATGGGAATATTGCTGCTGGCTGTGATCGTATTCACGGCGCTCGCCGTCGTCGCCTTCCGACAGCGGGACATCAATGTCACCTGAGTAAGTATCGCCCCGGAAGGGGCTCTTTTTTATTTACATTCGATAAGTTTTATATACCCGGAGTTTAGCTGGCAAGAAAATCCTTAAATAAGCTGTAAGGCGATTTTCTCTTGCCGAATAAAGTGGCGCATGCATTCGGCAAAAGTCATCCGAGGCTTTACAATGGACACTGTCATAGAGACGAACAACCTGACCAAGTTCTACGGGAAAAACCGGGGCATTAAAGACGTGAATATCACCGTGCGAAAAGGGGATATTTTCGGCTTCCTCGGGCCCAATGGTGCGGGCAAATCTACCACGATCCGCACGCTGCTCGACTTTATCCGGCCGTCGAGTGGCAGCGCGACAATCTTAGGCATGGACTGCCAGAAGGACTCGCTCGCGATCCGTAGACGTACGGGGTACGTCCCTGGTGACGCGAACCTCTATGGCCACATGACCGGCTGGAAGTATCTCGAGTATATCGGCGGCATCCGGGGCCGGTACGATGCGGCGTCGGCTAAAAAGTACGCGGAGCGCTTTGAAATCCGGCTCGACCGCAGGATGCGGGAGTACTCCAGCGGTATGCGGCAGAAGGTCATCCTCATCCAGGCGCTCATGAACGACCCAGACCTCGTCATCATGGACGAGCCGACGAAGGGGCTGGACCCGCTGGTGCAGCAGATCTTCATGGACGTGGTCCGAGAAGAGGCCTCCCATGGTAAGACCATCTTTATGTCGTCCCACGTTCTATCCGAAGTCGAAAAGGTCTGCAATCGCGTCGCGATCATCAAGGAGGGCTCCATCGTTGCCGAGGAGGATATGGAGAGCCTGAAGCGGAAGGCGGGCAAGGTCGTCGAGGTGAAGTTCCGGGGTCCGAAGCCGGAGCCCTTCGCGATCAGTGGCATCGGCAACGTGGCACAGCTCAACGGGTACTATCGGATGACCGTGGCCGGCGATATCCGGAACATCCTCCGCGACCTCGCATCCTATGACGTCGAGGATGTGAACATTCACCCGATGACGCTGGAGGACATTTTCATGCAGTATTATACGCCCGGAGTGAAGTGAATGTCCCTCGCAGTACTTTTACAGACGCTCAAGGACAAGGCGAGGGGTACCGGCCTGGCCGTGCTGCTCATCCTCATCTTCGTCGTCTACATGGTAGCGATGTTCCCCGAGGTCCAGAAGATGACGGGCCTCGACGAGATCATGAAGAGCCCTGCCTTCGAGGCGCTGCTAGGTAAGGTTCCCGACTTCACGTCCTTCGACGGCTTCATAACTCTCGAATTGTTCACCCTGACGGCACTGGTCATTTGCGGCTACATCGCCTTCCTGGCCGCCTCGTTTTTAGCGGGAGAGATCGAGATGAAGACCATCGACCTTCTGCTGGCGCAGCCCGTCACCCGAGTCCGGCTGGTCATCGACCGGTATGCCGCACTCATACCCATCGTCATCGTGCTCATGGTTGCGATCATGGCCGGATTGTACGGGGGAACCCAATACATGGGCATCGCCGCATCCTATGGCTGGCTCGCGTATGCGCTGGTCTTCGCGGGGGCCTTTATGCTGGCGTTCGGCGGGATTTCTCTCTTCATCTCGGCGCTGTTGAGCGACGGCCGGACGGCGGCAATCGTGTCTCTCGGGCTGCTGTTCGTCATGTACTTCATGGAGACCATCGGGGAGTCCGTGGAGAAGGTGAGCATCGTCCGTAGTCTGTCCCTGTTCCACTATGTCCAGTATAGCAACATCATGGTATACCACGACTTGAATTTGGGCAACCTCGGCGTTCTTATTGCAGTGGCCGTCGTATTCGTTGCGCTGGCGGTGTATACGTTCCATCGCCGGGACATCAACGTGGTATAGGAGGAATAGGATGTCATTTAAAGTACTCCGACAAACGCTGCTGGACAAGTGGAAGAGCATCGGCCTGGTCACCTCCCTGTTCTTCGTGTTCATGGCCTACTATACCGCCCTCTATCCTTCGACGGCCAGCATGACGACGGCCAGCATCAACGAGATGCTCGAGAATCCGGCGATCAAGGTGTTGCTGGGCAACGTGCACTGGGATAACTCGTTCGAAAGTTACCTGTCGGTCAAGGGCCTCATATTCATGGGCCTGATCTCGGGCGGCTTCGCGGGATGGCTTGCGGCCGGGTTCCTCTCGGGCGAGGTCGACCATAAGACCATCGACCTGCTCTTAGCCCAGCCCATCGTCCGCACGCGCCTCGTCCTCACGCGCTATGCCGCACTGATCGTTACGGTCATAATCATGATGGCGGCGATGTTAGCCGGCACAGTCATTGCCGTCAAGGCGCTCGACATCGCGACATCGATCCCCTGGCTAGTATATACACTGGTATATATGGGCATGATGACGCTGGCATTCGGCGCGATCGCCCTGTTCATCTCGGCCCTCATGAGCGACGGCCGCAGGGCGGCGCTGACCTCGCTGGGCGTCCTGGTCCTCATGTACTTCATGGAGACCGTCGGCGCGGTCGTGAACCTGCTGGGCCCGGTGCGATATTTATCGCTCTTCCACTATGCCCCCTACAACGAGATGCTGATAACCCGCACCCTAAGCCTGGCTAACCTCGGAGTGCTGCTGGCCGTGGCGATCGTGTTCGTGGCGCTGGCCGTCTATGTATTCCGGCGCCGGGACATCATGGTGGCTTAAAAGCCACCCCTTTTCTTTTTTCAAATTATTATTTTCAACTCGCTCTCGCAACTGATATATCTAAAGGGAATCTATTTTCATTTCCCTGGAAGAGTGCGCACATGGCGGCGAGCGTCGTTTCATCCAAACAAAAGTGGAAGGAGTTCTTTACACGGTACTACAAGCCCGATATTCAGCAGCTTGCGGTCTCCGACGCGAAGTCCAGATCCCTCGCCATCGATTTCCAGGATATCGTTAAATTCGACGTGCGCCTGTCCGAGGAGCTCCAGAAGAACCCGGATAAGGTCCTCAAGGATGCCGAGGACGCAATTCCTCTCGTAGATCTGCCGGTCAAGCGTAAAGTAGCCGCTTTCGTACGGGTCATACACATACCCAGGAAGACACAAATACGGGACCTCCGGAGCGATCATATCAACTCGTTCGTGTCCATCGAGGGTACGGTACGGAAGATCACCGACGTCCGCCCGCGGATCATCGTCGCTGCCTTCGAATGTGCCCGGTGCGGCAATGTCGTCTACCTGCCCCAGGAGGGCTCGGGTAAGTTCCTGGAGCCGTCGTATTGCAGCTGTAACGAGGAGAAGAAAGGGGTTTTCCGCCTGATGTTCAAGGAGTCCACCTTCGAGGACTACCAGCGGATAAAAATACAAGAGTCGCCGGAGGACCTCAAGGGCGGCGAGCAGCCCCAGACACTGGACGTCAACGTGAACAACGACCTGGCCGGCGTGGTCACGCCGGGCGAGCGCGTCGTCGTGAACGGCATCCTCCGCTCCGTGCAAAAAATAAACAAGGATGGCAAGACCGTTTACTTCGAGATCTACGTCGATTGCAACTCGCTGGAGTTCGAGGAGCAGGAGTTCGACGAGCTGGAGATAACGCCCGAGGACGAGGAGGCCATCCTCAAGCTCTCGAAGGACAAGGGCGTGTTCAAGAAGATCATCGGCTCCATCGCCCCGTCCATCTATGGCTACGATGAAGTCAAAGAGGCCGTGGCATTACAGCTATTCTCCGGCGTCGTGAAGAACCTGCCAGACGGCACGAGGATCAGGGGCGATATTCACGTACTTCTCGTTGGTGACCCCGGCATCGCCAAATCGCAGATCCTGCGGTATGTCGTTAACCTGGCTCCGCGTGGGGTTTACGCTTCGGGTAAGAGCGCATCGTCCGCCGGCCTGACCGCGGCGGCCGTTAAGGACGATTTCGACGGCAGCTGGACGCTGGAAGCCGGCGCGCTGGTGCTCGCCGATAAGGGCATCGCGGCCGTCGATGAGATGGACAAGATGAAGGCGGAAGACAGAAGCTCTCTGCACGAGGCGATGGAATCCCAGACGATCAGCGTCGCGAAGGCGGGCATCCTGGCAACCCTCAAGTGCCGCTGCTCGCTGCTGGGCGCGGCGAACCCGAAGCTCGGCCGCTTTGACCCGTTCGAGAATATCGCCGAGCAGATCAACATGCCGCCGTCGCTTATGTCCCGTTTTGACCTGATCTTCATATTGCAGGATAAGCCCGATGAAAAGCGGGACTCGAACATCGCGGGGCATATCCTGAAATCGCATTACGCGGGCGAGCTCGGCGCACACCGGACGCATAGCGCATCCAGCTTTGTCACCGAGGCCGCCATCAAGGAAGCACAGGAGCCGATCCTCCCGGAGATCGATGCAACGCTTCTGCGAAAGTACATCGCTTACTCTAAACGCAACGTCTTTCCTGTCATGACCTACGAGGCCCGGGAGCGTATCACGAAGTTTTACCTGGAGTTGCGTAAGCCCGGCGAAGCCGAGAACAGCCCCATTGCGGTCACCGCCAGGCAGCTTGAAGGCCTCGTGCGCCTTTCGGAAGCGAGCGCCCGCCTGCGGCTCAGCGACCGGGTCAGCATCGAAGACGTAGACAGGACGATAGCCATCACGATGTCCAGCCTCAAGCAGGTAGGCATGGACCAGGAGACCGGCAAGATGGATATCGATATCCTCACGGTGGGCGTGAGCAAATCCCAGCGTGAGCGCATTAAGGATCTAAAGAACATCATTATGGACCTGGCCCGGGAGTATGGCTCAGGCGGCATACCGCTCGACAAGATCGTCGAGAAGGCGGGCGAGCATGGCCTGACAAAGGATAAAGTAGAAAAAGAGATAAAGAAATTAAAGGAAATAGGCGAGATATTCGAGCCTAAAGTGGGCTTCTATAGCCATACATGAAGCGCGTGAGTGTGTCATCGTGTACCTGAAGGTCTATCATATCGGCGAAGAGGTCCTCGTGGCCGTCTCCGACGAGAACTGCCTCGGAAAGGAATACTCTGAAGGCGAGGTCCATCTTAAGGTCACTAAGGAATTCTATGGCGAGGAGCACGCCGATAAGGACGAGGTCGTGTCGGCCCTGTGCGACGCCACCATCGCGAACCTCGTGGGCGAGCAAAGTGTGGCCACCGCCGTCGAGAACGGCTTCGTGAACCCGGGCGACGTCATGTATATCCAGGGTGTCCCGCATGCACAAATGGTGTGCATGTAACGGTGTGCATGTAACAATATTTGCTGTGTTGAATTACTCCCGTATTTTAAGCTTCATAAGAGCACTGAGGACACTATTTTTCACCACAGAGGCACGATGGCACGGAGGCCCACAAAGTTTTCTTTTAAATGTTTCGCTGATGCGAATTCGAGCAAGTTACAAAGGACACAAAGCCGGTTCATTGGCGATCAGGGCATGAAGGATACAAGGGCACAGTGGAATGAACAAGAGCACTTTTTGCCCCTGTGCCTTCTTATCCTTTGTATCTTATAAGTTCAAAAAGCGGCTCTGTGTCCTTTGTCTCTTAATTATAAAAAAGTCTTTGTGGGCCTCCGTGCTCTTCGTGCCTTTGTGGTGAAAAATAGTGACTCCGTACACTCCGAGACTTAAAAGGGCGTATTCAACACAGCAACAATATTTAAAAAAGATTGGTGAATATTAAAAAAGATTGGTGCGGCTTGGTGTAATCCTGGTGCCGCTTGTGAGTAACTGTTGTTTCAACCACACCAAGTTTACACCAGATGGCACCAATCTCTTAATTAATCACCAGGCGGCACGGAGATTACACCAGGCGGCACCAAGCTTTTAACTGATAACTTATTTTTATAATGACCGTAATATATGCGGAATCGTCCAGACCAATATTATTTGATATTTTAAACTCAAACAGTATTTAGCATAACGTACCTACCATCAAGCTTGAAAGCCCTATAGCCAGGGGTATAATAGTAAACATATTTATATAATGAAGATTAATTATTTATGTAATAGGCTAGGATATAAATATCCTGCAACGAAATAGCGTTTCATATATGCGAAGGCCGGTGATCGGATATGGAGATAGACCTACTCAATAAAAAAATCTTGCAGCTTCTTCAAAAAGACGGCAGAATTACCTATAAGGACATCACCAAGGAGATGGACCGGGCCGAATCCACGGTGCGCGAGCGCATCGGCTTCATGGAGGAACAGAAGATCATCGAGGGCTACACGGCCATCATCAACAAGCCCCGCGTCGGCCTGAACCGCAGCGCGATCCTCTATGCGCGGGTGCCCATATCCAGCTTCGAGGAGATCGCGAACAACCTGGAGGCGGTCAACGGCGTCCTCCAGATCTACCGGACGAGCGGCGATAAGAACCTGGCGTTCTTCATGGCGGCGACTGACGACGATGAGCTGAACCGCACCATCAAGAATAAAGTCACTCCACTGGGCGTTACGGACATCGAGGTTTCTATCATTCTTGAAGCCGTAAGGGAGATTGCAGAGGTCAACATACTCAGCGTCGAAGAGAAGAACGAGATGGACGAGAAGAAGAGGCAGCGCGAGGCCAGCCGCACCCAGAAAGCCGTCAAGGGCGAGAAGAAGCTGGGCAGCGCGCTCGAGAGCGCGCTCGAGAATTTCAAGATACAGGTTTAAAAAAGTTTCATCACATATTTTTTTCAATTTTTTATAAACCTTTTTTTATAGTGTTAGGTTTCTTGCTTTTACCGGTTATGCCGTCTTTGAGTGTCCTTAACCACAGGGGCCAGTGGTTCCGTGTTTGTTTTATAATCGTTTGTCCTTTGTTTGTTTTCGTTCGCTGATTTGTTCGGTTTTTTTCAACACGAAAACACGAATTATTTTATACCCCACGTAAGGGCACGAACCTCACTAAGGCTCATGCTTTAACGCCAAAACACGAAACAACCTCTCTAAAGCTCGAACATCCCTAAGAAAATGAAACACGAGGGAAAGCATAACTATTAAAGTCATGCCGTTCTCGTGTTTCAATCCTTTAGCGCTTTAGTGCCATTCGGGAGGCTGTTTCGTGTTTTAAACGCCAGGCATGGGCCTTAGAGATTTTAGTGCCCCTTACGTGGGATATAAAAGAATTCGTGCTTTCGTGTTGAAAAACCGACGAGCAGTACGAAAGTCGAAAATAGGGCAAAGGACCACTAAACAAACACGGCACTACTGAAGACACTAAAC
>NZ_DATJPM010000014.1 GCF_035506375.1 Methanocella sp. | reverse complement strand
CCGTTCTCGTGTTTCAATCCTTTAGTGTTTTAGTGCCATTCGGGAGGTTGTTTCGTGTTTTAAGCGCCAGGCATGGGCCTTAGTGATTTTAGTGCCCTTACGTGGGATATAAAAGAATTCGTGTTTTCGTGTTGAAAAACCGACGGGCAGTACGAAAGTGGAAAATAGGGCAAAGGACTATTAAACAAACACGGAACTACTGGCCTCTGTGGTGAAAATAGTGTCCTCCGTGCCCTTCGAGCACTTAAAGCCAGAATGAAATTATATGGCGAGACTAAAGTCATCAAGTACCTCACATGGTTAGCGACGTTCGTACAACCGTGAGTCGAAAATAAAAAACCGGACAAATCCGCGAATCAACTTGAATACAATTATTTATTTTCGCCTTCGAGCAGCATCTTTCTCGTGTGCCAGATGCGCTGCAGGGCCGTGATGTGGCTGGCGATGCCGATGATGATGAGCGCCCATCCGAGGATGCTATAATTAACGCCATAGAGCCCGAATGCCGGCCTATAGGCGATATTCAGGGAGGTGGCGAGCACCAGGATGATGAGCCGGTCCGCCCTTCCCATGATGCCTCCATAGGCCCGGCCGATGCCGACCGCCTGGGCCTGCGTGCCCAGGTAGCTGGCCAGCAGCACGCCCGTTAGAATGATGATGCCCATCACCGGATCAACGTATCCCCCGAGGCACGCGCCACCGATGATGAAGACGTCGGAGTACCGGTCGATCACGTGGTCCAGAAAGTCGCCATACTTCGAGGCGCTGTTCGTCTTCCGGGCCAGCATGCCGTCGGCGCCGTCCATGAAGGCGTTCAGGAAGACAAAGACGAGGGCGGCAAAGAGCATCCACGGGTTATTCGATGAAAAGTAATAGCAGACGCCGGCAATGATTGCGAAGACGAGCGATATTACGGTGAGAGCGTTCGCCGTAACGTTAAGGGACTGAAACACATTAATGAAGGGGTCGAGCAGGAGCACGGCCGTCGAGCGGAGCGAGTCCATGGTCACAGGAAAGCCTCCTCGCTAAAGTCGATGGCTCCCGGCGTATACTTATCTGTGCCCCGAATGGCCTCCCTCACCGCATCCCTGGCTTGCATTGGTTTCATATTGGTCGTATCGATTTCATAAACCTTTTTATGCGTGTCCAGGGCTTCGACGAGGATGAGGTCGAGCGCCTCCGCCTCGATATTCTCTTTGATCTTTGCCTCGCTCCAGCCTCTGTTTTTTAATCGTTCCCGGAGGGCAGCGGGCGAGGCGCGGAGGACGATGATCGTGTCCGCCGGCAGAAGATGCGACGTATGGCCTTCAAGGATGACATCCCCTTTCAGGCTCCTGACGTACTTTGAAAGCCGGGGCAGATCGGCGATAAGGCAATCCCGCTCCTCGTCCATGCCCAGGCTGTAGCCATTTTTAATTAGCTCGTTCACGTGGACGACACGAAAGCCTTCATCGATCGTGTCGGCGATGGTGGACTTGCCGGTGCCCGGGGTGCCCGTGAGCGCGATCTTCATGCGCCACCGCGAATATCTTTGAGAGCATTCACGAGGCGCTTGTTCTCCGCAGGCGTGCCCACCGTGATACGGACAAAAGTATCACCCATGCCGCGGAATGGGGAACAGTCACGCAGGATGACCCCCCTCTTCATGCATTCATCGGCCACGAACTTCGACTTGAGGGGCGCGACGTCCATGAGTATGAAATTTGCCTCCGACGGCAAGGCCTTAAAGGGCAGGCTCTCTGCTAAATATTTCCGGCCCTTCTTTACCGTTTCAATGGACTTACGATAGTACTCCGTATCACTCAGGGCCCCCAGAGCGGCGGCGATGGAGACGCGGCTGATCGCGAACGGCGTTGCCGCTTTCATATACTGCTTCAGGACCCATTCCGGGACAAAAGCATAGCCGATACGCAATCCGGCCAGGCCCCAGGCCTTGGACATAGTCCGGCCTACGATGACGTTATCGAATTTTTTAACCAGGTCCAGCACAGGGCGGTCCGAGAAATCGATATACGCCTCGTCCACGAACACGAGGCATTTAACGGCTTTCGCGATCCGCTCGATGTCCTCGACGGGGGTGACATTGCCCGTGGGGTTGTTCGGCGAGGTGATAAATATGAACTTCGTGCGGTCGTTGACCTTATCCAATATGTCTTCGACATCAATGCTGTAGTCGGGCTTCCGCATCGAGAATACGGGGCTGGCGCTGCTGAAGCCGGTCACGTTCTCGTAATAGGAGAACGTCGGCACGGGTATGACCGACTCGTCGCCTTTATCCAGGAACACTCGCAGCAGAGTCTCCAGGACACCATCCATGCCGGGGCCTGTGACGATATTACCGACGGGCAGGCCATAGTGCGCCGCGAGCGCTTCCTTCAGCTCGATCGCGTCGACGCTGGGGTATAGATGAATGGTGCCGGCCGCCTTTTTGACGGCGGCGATGGCCTTAGGGCTCGGGCCCAGGCAGTTCTCGTTGGATGCGAGCTTGATGACGTCCCGTGGAGCGATACCGTAAGAGCGGGCGACCTCTTCGATGTTCCTTCCCGCCACGTATTCCTTCATGCTCTCGATCGAGGGTTTCGGTCTGATCGCCATAAAAAAACAATTATTCGAGAAGTCGTCTTTGCTTATAGCATTTATCATGTGCCCGCGGGACCGTTTACTTTTTAATCCCCGGTCGCCTATAAATACGGGATGGCACAGTACTGGAATCCCGACATGGAAAAGCTGGACTGGAAAAGCATCGGCGACCTTCAGGCCCGAAAGCTTCGCGCGATGGTCCGGATGTTCCGCCATCAACCGTTCTATAGCAAGATGCTCCGGCAGTCCCACATCGATCCATGGGACATCGAAAGTTGTGATGACCTGCGGCGGCTCCCGTTCACGACACACGAGGACCTGGCCTCCAACCCCGAATCATTTATCCTGACGCCCGTGGAAAAAGCGTATACCGGGCCTCGCCTGATGGCCTCCCGATTCCAGTACCTGTTCTACGATACGCTTGTGGGCAACTCCCGTATCCGGCAGATCGACGAATATTACCCCGTCACAACCTTCGATACGGCCAACGGCGTGCCCATCTACCTCTCGAAGTTCGACATGGGCATCTTTAAGGAGCTCTGCGGGCGGGCGGCAGCCTGCGCGGGCCTCATGCAAGTGGACCGCTGCCTGAACGCTCATCCGTACGGCCAGAGCATCGACTTCTGGCATTCCCATTACATGGCCATGATGCTGCGCATCTTCTCGATAAGCGCCGGCCAGGCCGGACCCCGGGAAGGGCTTCTTGCGGCAAAGCGGCTGAACCCGACGGTGGTGGCCTGCGACCCCCATTACCTTTGCTTTGTCGCGAAAGCGTCCGAGGCTGAATTTAGCAGCCTGCGCATCGCCCTTTTATCGGGGTCCACGCTTGACGGCCCGCTGCGCTCGAAGCTCCAGGGCATGCTTGAGAAAGCCGGCGCCTCCCCGGTGCTTGTCGATTCCTATGCCGTCCCCGAGTGCCGGCAGTCTTTTCCCGGCTGCCCCGGCGGGACGGGCTACCACACCTATCCTGATGTCCACATCTGGGAGTGCGTAGACGTGAAGACCGGGGAGCCGGTGGGCCCGGGCGAGCGCGGAGAGCTTGTTTTCACGAGCATCGACGGGAGAGGAACGGCGCTGCTCCGTTACCGGACGGGCGACATTGCCGAAGGCGGCATAGTCTATGGCGAGTGCGAGTCCTGCGGCCGGACCGTGCCGCGTATCGTCGGCCCGATCCAGAAGCATACCGGCAGCCTGGCCGACGAATTGATGAGCGCGTTGCTCGACGTGGACGGCATCAGATATGCACAGCCGGTCCGTGCACAGGGCTCGAAGCCTATGCTCAGAGTGTGGGCGGAAGGCCCGGAGGCCCGGGAACGTGCCAGAAGCCTCGCTTCACGGCTCTGTAAGGCCGAGGATAACCTTCTCACATTCGAGAGCCAGTAGAATGCCATTATCCGGCTACGCCATTGCATGCGCTCCGCTAAAAAAATAGTTTATTATTAAATATTATCATATCGTGATTTTTCCTTGATCATTATGGTCGAGGAAAATATTTCGTCATGCACCGCCTGCACTCAGTGCGGCGCGGAGATCAAGCTGGGCAAGGATACCGAGTGTCCCGGATGCCACAGGGATATCAAGGAGTGCATCGTCGACAAGGACGTCACCAGCTCGATATACCCTATGTAATACCGTCTCTTTTTTATTTTTACGTCAGCAGAGCCTTTCTTTTACAGTCGTTCATATAAAATCAGGTGTTATATAAACAAACGAATGTCGAAAAAGCTATATTAGCTATGGACATTATATTTATGGGCAACAGAGGTCCACATCGGGAGTGTTCAGTCAATGCCAGAAGACAACGTGATCTACGTCGGTAACAAGCCGGTGATGAACTATGTGCTTGCCGCTGTCACACAGTTCAACGAGGGCGCCAAAGAAGTCACGATCAAGGCCAGAGGCCGTGCCATATCCAGGGCCGTCGACACGGCGGAAGTCGTGCGGAACCGCTTTTTACTGGACGTGACCATCGATAAGATCCAGATCGGCACCGAGGAGCTGAAAAGCGAGAAGGGCGATTCGATAAAAGTCTCGTCCATCGAGATATTCCTCAGGCGCAACGCATGATCATCTTATCTTTTTAGACGCTTCCCTGAGCTTTTCCAGAAGGGCTGCCTTTCCTTCGAATTCCGACGCTTCGATCGTTTTTATTAAATCATCCACGGTCAAATCCCGGGTAAGGGATCCCAGGAACTCCTTTTCCTCGTACGTGAGGCGGGCTCCCAGCCGGTGCCAGACTGCGGCGCTTGAATATCTCTTAGGGCTCATACGCAACTGCACAGAGGGCTTAATGTCCACACGCAGGAACGTATCGTTCTTAAAGCGGACGACGATAAGCGTATAAGCCCCGGAGCGGTCGAAGAGCTCATCGATGCCAGCCCAGCGGCCGCCGGCCGCATCATAGGCCCTGACGGAAGAGATAACGCCGCGATGGCTGTCGTAATATTTCCTGAATTCCTCGAGCGTCATCGCAGTATCCCTGGCCCTCATTGCATTTCCCCGCTCGACGTATACTGTAATTCTGGCATTAAATATTAATTGTATTAACGCAAATAATAAAATTATATATTTATTATTTTATAATGTATATTAACTTAACGCTTTCCGAAAATTAGGGTAATTGCTTTTTTTAAAAATTGATAATTAAGGGTGAGCGGGTTGGTAGGGGATGGATTGGATTGTGCAGTTATAAAAACGGCATTTCACCCGCTCAAGAAGTTAATATGTAATCTTGTATGATAAATACTTTGCTGATTAACCTCATTAATATTGTTTTCATATTGTAAAAAGTTTGATTTAGAGAAATAAAACCCTATTTTGAGCGAATCCTCGCCATGCGGCTGCTTATATACCTTCGGCGCTTGCCTGTATATGCTTAATGTTTCATCTCGTGGTAGAGCTCTCTCACTTTTTCCGAGGCACCGCTCAGGATGGGCTTGCCGTGCCCGGGGAGCATGATGTCAAAACTTAATCCGGACAGGCGCTTGATCGCGTCGATGGCCTCCGCCATGTCGGCCGTAAATTTCGGGTTGGGGGCGGCCAGCCTGCCGTCCAGCACGCGGATCGTGTCGCTGGAAAAGACCAGGCTATGCTGCGGGCTATACAGCCCGAGGTTGCCTTCGCTATGCCCGCTGAGCGTGATCACCTTCAGGCCGTCCAGCACGTCGATGTTATCGCCTTCCCTGAGCTTCACGTCGACGTTGACGGGCCTGTACCGGTAGTAGATCCGCATTATGCCGGAAAATATCCCGAACAGGCCGCCGGCGGCGTGCAGCGGCTTCCTGCCCTCGATCATATCCGCTTCGGCCGCGCCCGCGAAGACCTGCGCTCCCGAGTCGCTCTTCAAACGATAAAGACAGTTGATGTGGTCGATATGGGCATGTGTGATGATGATACGCCGGATATCCTTCGGCGTGTAGCCCAGCTTTTGCAGACAGCCATAGATATTCTTCTCGTTCCCCCGCAGGCCCGTATCGACCAGCGTGATGCCGCTGTCAATTATGATATACGTGTTACAGCCGATGGAGTTATCGACCAGGTGGATGCCCGGGACCAGTTCTGCCATAATCGTGACCAGATAATAATTGGCGGACACGTATTTAAAATATATTCCAGCCCGCGCTTCACCACGGCGGCACGGGGGCACCACGGAGGGCACGGTTTATTATTCACCACGGCGACACGGCGAACACGGCGCTTTTTTAATTCCTGAAGGGGGCTGACGCCGCGCGGAGCGCTCTTGCTTACCCCTCGGAGACCCCCTGCTTAATAATATTATCAGGAAACCGTGTCGCCGTGGTGTCGCCGTGTCGAATTTTAAAGAGCGCCATGTTCGCCGTGTCGCCGTGGTGAATAAAAAGCGCCGTGCCCTCCGTGGTTCATACCTTTTTGGGCGTGATGATCTCCTGCTTTTTGTCCCCCTGTACCTTGAGCGGATAGGTGTTGATACAGGGCTTGAGCAGGAACTGGCCGAAATACTCCTTATCGACCTTCGGGAAGCTCGGGTGTATCACGCGGAACTTCGGGCTGAACTGGATGTCCAGCGGCAGGATGCTCTCGTCGAAAAAGCTGATGTCGAACATGTAGTTGCCAGAGGTCACATTAGTGTTAATGATGAACTCGATGCGGCCCTCGTGGTGCTTTAGACGGTAGCCGTCGAGCGTATTGATGTAGCGGGCCACGTGGAACTGCTCCTTTTCCTTCATCAGGCCCAGGCTGAACCGGACCTTATCCAGGTCCACTGACGGGTTCAGGGCATAGTCGAAGGAATAGTGGATGTTGCCTCCGATAGGATATGCCTCGAGCGCGACTCCGCGCTCGTCCGTGATGCGATGGTTCGAGACACGGCACTTGTTAAGCTTTTCGATGGAATGGGACCTGGCCTTGACCTCGCAGTCATGCTCCAGCAGCAGCTCCTCGTACTTGCGGACCGCGGAATTGATGTCGCTGTCCAGGATCAGGCGGCCGTCGGCGCCAATGACGATGGCCCGGGAGCACATGGCCGCGATGAGCCGCAGGTTATGGGAGACTAGCACCAGCGTCGCACCCCTCTCAAGCATGCGGTTGATGCGCTCCTGGCACTTCTCGATGAAGCGGGCGTCGCCTACGGCCAGTACCTCGTCCACCACGAGGATGTCGGGCTCACAGTGGATTGCCACGGAAAAGCCCAGCTTCACGAACATGCCGCTCGAGTAGTGCTTCACCGGCACGTCGATGAAGTCGCCGATCTCGGCGAACTCGACGATATCGTCGAACTTCGCGTCGATCTCCTCTTTTGTCATGCCGCAGATGGCGGCGTTGATGTACACGTTCTCCCGGCCCGTCAATGCCGTGTGAAAGCCGGCGCCCACCTCGATGAGCGCCCCGACTTTGCCCTTAACGGTGATCCGGCCTTTGTCGGGCCAAAAAATGCCGTTAAGCATCTTCAGCAGGGTGCTCTTGCCAGAGCCGTTCATGCCCAGGATGCCCAGCGTTTCGCCTTTTTTTAGCCGGAAGGTGACGTCCCGGACGGCGAAGAACTCGTCCTTTCGCAGCACGTGCGAGTTCGAGCTCAAGCCCAGAAGATTTCGCCCGATGTCGTGCATGCCATAGAGCATCGAGCGTTTTAGGGACTTACAGTACTTCTTGGATACTTTATCGACTATCACAACGTACTCGTCATCCATCCGATCCCAGCCATGATAAGTTGAGTATGATGTATTTTAAATAGGTCATTCACTTTTATCACGCCTCAAATCCGCTCCGCGACCCTTGTCTCGGTCAGGTGGAATATGACCAGGCTTATGGCGAATATGGCCATAGACAGGGCCGTCGAGAGGGCAAAGCCCAGGGGCTCGCTGATCGTGCCCGTGAGGATCATTTCTCTCATTGACGAGATGAGGTAATAAAGGGGGTTATAGGACGTCACGGCGGCCAGCATGCCGGAGGACGGCCTGACGTACAGGATGGGCGTGAGGAACATGAGGAAGGTCATGAGCAGGGTTATGACGCTGCCCGTATCCCGCATGATGCCGTTCAGCAGCGACAGTATGAAGCCCATGCCGAGCGTGAGCAGGATGATGGGCAGCATGAGCAGCGGCATCAGGAGGATTGCCGGGTCAGGCATCCTCCGGAAATATACGAAGAGCAAGCATACGAGGCCCATCTGCACGGCGAATGAGATGACCGACTGGCCGACCGATGCGATTACGAGTGATTTTTTCGAGAAATTAATTTTCGTTATCATGGAGCCGGCGAGCACCAGCGAGTTCGTGCTCGCGATGAGCCCCATGGAGAATAGCTGCCAGAACGCCATTCCGAGTATGGCGTATATCGGGTAAGGCACGTCGATGTGTCCGATCTGGAACAGCCCGGCGTTGCTGAGTACGATGAACGAGCCGACGCTTACCATCGGGACGATGAAGGCCCAGAGGAAACCCATGAACGACTGGCGATAGATGGCAAAAAAATCCCTCTTGAAAAGCTGCCAGGTGAGCCATTTATTCCGGGAGACTTCGCTGCCGATCTCTCTCAGGAGCGCGATATACCCTTTTTTTATCGAGTTATCGGGCTCATACGTCGTGATCTGCGTCTCCTTTCCTCCCCTTTAACTATCGAGACTGGGTATGGATTTATTATTTTACGCATGTATCACCGGATTTTCCCGGCGGGCATCGCAACGGTTAATATAGCCGGCGTCGACAGGCTATGCATGGACCTCATCGTGCCGCTATGCTATCTGCTGGCTATCATCGCCGTAGCTTATTTTGCCCTTGAGTTCGTCTTCACCGGCCTGAAGGCACGGCTCTTCCGGGCCGTTAAATCCCTCATCCGGCGATTAGGCCGCTTTATCAGTTAATCAGGCATAAATCCAGGCATCACGAATGCAGATATGAGGATGCGCGGGCATGGATATGTACCATGGCGACCGCCCGGGGCTGCTATTGCTATGGCACGGCGATTTCCCGGACGGCTTTTTAGATTCCGAGAAAAATATGGTGCTGTTCCAGCAATGCCTCTTAGCCCGGGATATCCTCCAGAGCCAGTCGTTCTATGATAAGCCACGGTTCGACGACGATTATGCCCTGGCGGGCCTTCATATCGCTTATCATCTTTTATCCCGCATGAAGCCAGACCACCTGGAGCTTTCCTATCTTAGCCTTCGCTCGCCCGGGATCCGGCAGGCCGTATACAGGACGGCAGCCCGCGGCGCCCGGCGCATCATCTGCGCAGGCGCTTCGGGCCTGATGCTGCCCGGCTATGGGGCCGATAAAATCCTGCCCCTCGAGCTTAATAAGGTCTTCAGGGACAACCCAGCCCTCGATCTCCTTGCCACAGAGCCCGCGATCGACAGCGTTGACATTGTCCGTATCGTGCAGCAGTCTCTGGCATATACGTTCCATGGCCAGGCGGGCAAATGGAAAATGCCCGGGCGCAGCTTCAGGAGCATGGAGGAGCGGGGCATCGTTCTCGTGTGTGCGCACGACCCCGCATCGGTTTCCGGTAGTATTGCCGCCCTTAATAATTTCGCCAGGGCCTCGTCCGAGATTTCAAAACTGTCGAGGGAAGCCTGTATGGGTGGCTGCTGTCCAGCGATTGGCGGGCTCCTGCGGCAGGCGGAAGCGCAACTTCGGGCGGGTGGCTTCCACGCAGTAGAGTCCGGGTTCATCGACTTCGCCCTCCCGGACGTGAGCGAGGCCGCCAGGCGCCTCGTGGACGCCGGCTGTACGCACATCATTGTCACGGGGGCGACGGCGCTGCTGCACAGGCATCCTTACTCGTGCGGAGGTCCGGCCGAGTCCGTGGAGCGCCTGAAGAATGAGCTGCCCGACGCCAATATCGTCTATGTGAAGCCCGACCCGGGGCCCATCGCGCCATATCTGGCAGACGTCGTCATGTCGAGCGTGCTGGATTCGGATGAAAATGGCCGGTCGTTAATTAGTACGCTCAGGGCACGCTAGCCTTTCTTTTCGGAGAAAAATATCTTCTTGATCGCCCACAGGCAGAAGACAGTTACCACGAGCCAGAATACGCTGATAGGCGTCACATAGGGCACGAGCCCCAGGATCGAGGCGATCATGAGAAGTACCAGCAGCCCCAGGGCTGCGCTCCAGGGGCTGAACGTCAGCTTCATCAGAGCACCTTGAACTTGTGGCGGTAGCCAAACCGCTCATCCTCCGGGATATGCTGCATGGCGATGGAGCGTATCTCCATCATGATATCGTGCTGGACCTTACTCTCCATGTGGCCGGCGAGGTCTCCATCGGCCGACTCGTGCATGACACGCGGCATATAGCGTGAGGCAAACTCGCGGGGGTCGGCGAAAGCCTTATCGAGTATGATACGGGCGTTAAGCGCGATGTAATTCGCCATCCGTATGTCCGACTCCGTCGTCGTCTTGGTCAGGTCGTATCCGACGAGGCTCAGCTCCGGCCTCTGCACGCCCGAATCCCTCAGCTTCTTTTCGAAATCCGTATAAATGCGTAGCGCGATGACCTTGATGAACCGGTCATATGATCTTTTATCGATAATGAGCGAAAGGTTCTCTTCCGCCGGATCCAGGTGCTCTTCGGGCTTCTGCCCGAACAGGGGCGCCTGCTTCGGAGCCGGCTTCTTATGTCCTTTATTCACGGTCATAATTGCACCCCATCCCTGTGATTAGATTGACCTTCATGCTTAAGTGTTTTTTTGTCGTCCTACAGTATTCAGACTATTCTTTTTAAGCCGACCAAAAAAATTTATTTGGATAACTATATAGCTATATAATCAATAATGGTTATGGGCTTAGGTGGTCTATCGTTCCAGGGTGAGTAGCTCATGTTGAAGAATACGCACTTCAGATCTATTATAACTGTAGCGTCTACCGTTTTATTTTTATTATCAATCATAATCAGTATCTCTTTACCTGCCATGTCGGACGGGGGCGTGGCTTTTCACGCGAGCGTGACATCCGGTAACGCTCCCCTCACCGTCCAGTTCACGGACGATACCACTGGCTACAGGAGCGCGTGGACCTGGAGTTTCGGTGATGGCGGAAGCACGGCGCAGAACCCTTCGCATACGTATAATAGCGCGGGTACGTACGATGTAAGCTTAGCAGTCTCAAACGGCTCTCGTGTCATCGGCACTGAAACGAAACTCGCCTATATAACGGTATATGAACCATCCCCATCGAAGCCCGTATCAGAATTCAAGATGAACACGACCACCGGCCCGGCGCCTCTGACGGTTAAATTCACGAGCCTGGCGTCCGCCGGCTCGCTCTCCTATGAATGGGATTTCGGAGACGGGACACAGCACAGCGCAGAGCCGACCCCCGTGCACGTTTATACGACCCCGAACACTTATAAGGTCAGCCTGAAGGTATCGAGCCCCGGCGGAAGTGACATAAAAACAGCCCAAATCGTCGTGACCACGCCCATCGCTCAGGGCTCGTCAAATAACATGTCGGCAACTGCGATCATTGCGCCCGAATCGAAAGTTACATCGGATACGCCGCAGAGCCAGGGCAAGCTTACATTCTCCATATCAGAGGACCTTATCCAGATCATACTTACGGCGCTCATCGCTATCGTCATCGCCTTCATGGTCATCTATTATTTGACCAGCCTGAGCAAGCGTGCGGAAAATAAGGGGGCGAAGAATTCACCAGGCCCGTCGGAGCGAAAGGGCCATATGCCGGCGATCAGTAAGAAATCCCCCGGCAAAGAAGCCATGCATGATACTGCCATCAAGCCTGCAGAGATACCGGCGAATCCAGCGGAAGAGTCCATCACGCCACAGGATATGATCGACATTGCCGAGCTTGTGAATGCTCGCGCGGCTGTAAAATCCGCTGAGGCCGTAAAGGCTCCCGAAGCGGTTAAGCTTCCCGAGACGCCGCCGATGCCAGCCGAGGCTGCTATAAAATCGGCGCCTGTAAAAGCGCCTGAAGCCGTGAAGCCGCCGGTCGTGGTGAAGCCTCCTGAGATGCCGGTAAAGCCCGCCGAACCCGCAATGAAGCCGATACCGGTAAAAGCGGCCGAAGTCGTGAAGCCCGTCGAAAAGCCGCCCGAGCCGAAGAAATCATCCGCTAAGATTTCGGACCTCCTGAAGCCAAAGGCGAAGCCCGAAGCTAAAGACCAGCCGGCACCGAAGCCTGCGAAAAAGCGCAACGACGTGGATAAGGACTATATCTATGGCCTTGTGCTGGGCGAAAACCAGGACGATAAAGATAAAAAAAATAAGGATTAGATCAGCTTAAGGATGCCGATACGGGGCTCGTAGCACCGGCCGGCGTCCATCAGGGCGTTTAACGTTTTTTCCACCGACATTTCGCCGTAGCCCAGCTTCTCCGCCGCGTCAAGAAGTACCTCGTAGCTCACGCCGTCTCCCCTGTCGAGCCTTTTGATCATGTCCTCGATGATGGCCAGCGCCATGCCATCGGACGATGCCTCCTTTTTCTCCTTGGGCATCACGTCCAGGATAGTCGCCAGCGCGTCCATGACCATTTGCCGGTACGCTTCCATTCGATCCACGGAGACGTGGTAATGGTCCAGCGCAATAGCGATGCCCGCCGCATCAGGGGTCGTGGCGCTCATGTAGCGTTCCAGTTCCGAGCCCCTGAGCCCGCTTTCCATGGCCCGCTCCATGGTACGGATCGCCTCCAGCGTGAAGAGGGAGGTCATGTAGACCCAGCGATTCCTGACGTACTCGTCGACCAGGTTGATCTCCTCCGGACGGACTGACATATAATAGGCCCCTTTTTCGGGAGTGAACATACGGGCCTTTCCGACGACGGCCACGTATGCCGGCGTCTTGATCGACGATAAGAAGAGCGCGGCCGAAGGCTGGTACTCGCCGGCATATACCGTAAATACGCCCGTCGGGTCTGCGATCCTGGCCCGGTACATAGTCTGGCCTTCCAGGCCGATGTTCTCCACCTCCGTGAGTACGCCCACGATAAATACCCGGTTACAGATGATGCCCGTCGGCGTCACGATAAAGTTCGGGGACCTGTCGATGGATTCTCCCTGCTGCAGGTTTGAATCGTTGAACTCCCGGGCGAACGTCCGCCTGGCGACCTCTCGCTCACTCATCGCATGCTCACCATCAGTTCCCGCGCCAGCTTCCCGACGTCCTCGTCGGGCCTGGTCGCCTTTGTCGCGATCAGGATCCTGCCGTACTCGCCGCGGGTCACATTGCCCCGGATGACGAACGGAAAGCCGATAAGGGCTGCCTTTAAGCGCTCTTCGGGATTCTCCAGCGTGCCGTTCTCCAGGGCCATCTCGAGCTCGATGCCGAGAACCGCACGTGTCAGCGTATGGTCGAAAACACAAATTAGCGAGCCTGTGCCGTCGTCCAGGATGGCCTTTATGCGAAGGTCCTTCACGCCCCCTGAGCGGCCGTGGGCACGGCACTGGCCCTTCTGCATGACGCGGCTGCAGATAGGGCAGCGCTCGATGAGGCCGGACCCCGGGCGAATGGAGACCACATCGCCTTCGACCTCGATATCGTAGGCGCCATCGCCCTCCATCAGCTCGGCAAGGCTGCAGCGCCTGGTCATATATCCCGGCACGCTTCCATCGAATTCTTCCAGCGTAGACCTCTCGCCGATGTTAACGCTCGGCATGCCGTGAAAGCCGTTCACGTACACGTTCTTGGCCAGCAGGGCCTTGCCAGAGAATAGTGCGGGAAGGTCCAGCCACGCGGTAAAATGCACTTTCGCCGTCGAGTCCTCGAGCATGCCGTTGATAACGGTCGTCGTGCCCCGGGACGTCGTGATCTCCCGGTACCTTGGCTCGACCACGTTGGCCAGCACGGTCACGCCCGAGTCACCTGCCCTCAAATCTTTTAAAAGCTTGATCGACGGGTCGTGGACGGCCCGGCCTTCCGGCTCTGCCGCGACTTCAGCGGCCACATCCGCAGAGTGTTTCTTTATGATGCTCCTGCGGGCCTCTTCCACGGGCACTTTAAAATCTATGATAAGCAGCTTCAGCTCTTTTTCCAGAGTATCTCTGTCTATTCCCAGCGCCCGGTTTAGGTCATCGACTATGGGCGCGATTGGATCGTCCATGTATACCACCAAACTAAATGTTTATCCAGAATTATCAGTTTTTTCCTACTTAATTATTATTAAAGCCCTTTAAATTTTATCTTTTCGGTCTTATTGCCGTTTTTAAGGTCATATCTGCCTTTTTGTCCTTATCGGCGGTAAAAAATGTATTTTTTGCCTAATTTGTAATTAAAAGCGGTTACATCAGGTTTAAATAGAAAGCAATATAGCTTCAATTATAGCGCCTTACTATCTAAACATATGCAGGTGATTCGAATATGGACCGAACGAAATTAACAGCGATCATAACGATGTTAGCGATATTGCTCGCGATGACGGCAATATCGGGATGCACGACTGGGACCATGACGGTCAGCCCGACGCCTGAGGCCACGGCGGTACCGACAGCCGCGCCGACAACTGCCCCCGTGGTGACGCCGGCTGCAACGGCCGTTCCGACACCCGCGGCCACGCCTGTGCCCACGTCTACACCGTCGACAATACCGTACTGGCTCGGGCCGTACCCGACCATGAGCCCGTGGACGCCTGGCAACGATATCTATGTGCCGACTCCGACGGCGGATGCCGGATATTCGATCTATGCGCCGTGGATCGACCAGAAAGAGCAAGAGGTCGGCCCCGTCATTCTCACAGTCACAGGGAACGTGAATAATCCGCTGAGCCTCAAGAAGATCGACTTAAAAGCATACTCACAAATGACCGTGACGGCGACAGTGCCTAAAAAATCCGGCACCCTGACAATAACGGCTTCAGGCCCGCTGCTGAACGATATCCTGAATGCTGCGTCGCCTAAGAGCGGTGCAACGAAAGTAAAATTCACCGCTGCCGATGGCAGCTATAGCTCAACGGTAAATCTCGCCGATATCCGTGATAGTCCCACGTCCATCATAGGCTTAATGTCGGATGGGACACTTCGGGATATCCTTGTTGGCAACCCGCCCTTCTCGGGAAGCAACTGGGTCAGTAATCTGGGATCGATTGAAGTGATATAGGCTAGATATTAAAATGGGGCCAAATTTTCACATGGCTCCATTCTTTCTTTTTTTGTATTGAATAAACCGTTTAAGAACTCCGAGTGTACTATGTAATTTTTTGATTAAAATCTGCTGCGTTGAATATTGATAGGTCATTGTTTAGCAAGTAGTCTTATTTTTATCGTTTGCGTAATAGCCAAATTTATCGATAGTTTCCGATTATCTTTTTCAATTTTTATGCTGTGTTGAATATGCCTTTTTAAGTCTCGGAGTGTACGGAGGCACTATTTTTCACCACAAAGGCACGAAGAGCACGGAGGCCCACAAAGTCTTTTTTATAATTAAGAGACAAAGGGCACAGAGCCGCTTTTTGAACTTCTAAGATACAGGATATGATGGCACAGGGGCAAAAAGTGCTCTTGTTCATTACACTGTGTCTTTGTATCCTTCGTGCCCTGATCGCCAATGAACCGGCTTTGTGTACTTTGTAACTTAATCTAAAAAAAAACTTTGTGGGCCTCCGTGCTCTTCGTGCCTCTGTGGTGAAAATAGTGCCCTCCGTGCTCTTAAAAAGCTTAAAATACGGGAGTAATTCAACACAGCAATTAAAAAAGAAATATTCAACCTGTTAATAATTATCATTTCATTATACGCATGAACCGTAAGACGTAGAACGCGTTGATGATGAAGACGGCGATCATCATATAGAGAAAGGCCGTATTGAGCATATCCAGGCCGGGCTGCATGATCATGTCGATTATGGCGTACCCGAGGTAGGCCTCTATGAACACGCTGACGATCATCATGGAATAGTAGAAGGCGCTCTGGTTCTGTAGTGTGCGGACGCTGGTCTGGCTATAGCTATCGATGAGGCTTTTTTGCTCGGTCGTCAGGTTCAGGGTATCAATATAATCGTTGAGCTCCTGCCGGTCGAGATCGTCCTCGATCTTGGTCATATGAAGTCCGGCCCGCCGCTGGTTGATCTCCTCGATCTTTCGGTTGATCTTCTCGATCTTGTTCGCGGTATCCTGATCCACACGCGTTTCCATTACGGTCGCTTAATATCCTCGCGTTCGAGAGTTAAATAGCTTTTCATTTTTAGACTGCGGCTTTGGTCTTTTGCCTGAAGCGGACCACATTGACGACGGCCCAAAGGAGAAGGGCAGGCGAAAGAAGGACCAGGCCGAAATACAGGACTGGCGTTAGAATATGATCGGCCGTGGGGACGAGGCAGAAGAGAGCCCCCATGATGGTGAAAGTAACGGCAAGGATAGTCAGTTCCCCGGGGCCGAAGATACTTTTGCCATCGGGCATAACGGAGTGCTCCACCGCATCGGGCTTTTTTAAATACAATAACAGGATTATAGCGGCATAGACGCCCAGCGTCAGCAATATGGTGAGCGGCGGGGCGGTCCTTTCCGGTAAGATGAAGATAAAAGTCAATATATACAGAGCAGCAAGGTATATCAGTAGCAATGTCATGCCAGCTTTACCCAGTCTAAGCGATTCAATGGAGAACTGTTTTCCATATCTTTTTGAGGCGATTAAATAGAGGGCGCCGATGAGAGCGAAGCTGCCCAGTGCCGTAACGACCGTGGCGACAAGGTTCGATTTCGAGTTGAATGCCAGGATCGCCGAGCCCAGGATGACCACGAGGGCCGAAAGTATCCAGTTGCGGCGGCTTTTTATGAGTACCTGCAGGTGGCCGGGCAGGACGCGCCCCGACAGTGCCTGGAATGCCAGCATGGGAAGGATAAAGGAAAAAACAGGGTGCCAGAAAAACGTGATGATCGGGAACTCCGGGATTGCGAAACCGAGGAACGTGCCTATGCCCGGCGCCTGCCCTGCGTACCCGGCCCAGGCGACCTTCGTGATCCACGACTCGTAGAGGCCGAAGAGCACGCCCCACAGGTATAGCGCCGTAAGGGACGTCCTGCGGAAGTATAGGGCCAGATTGATGAAAAATACCGTGTGTGCCAGGTATAGCCAGAAGGTGACTATCCAGGCCCAGGGCGTGAGGAACCACAGGACCGATGAGCCCGAGCAGACTTCGGCGAAGAACATCGACAGGGCGCCGGCTAATAATATGAAGACTATCTTTGCACCTGACGATACTTTTTCCGGGAAAACCGCCTGCTCAGCCATGTTTTATAAAATACATTCTAAAAACAAAAATGTTTCATAGGGTCTCACCACAGCGGTCACGGAGGATAACACGGAGAACAC
>NZ_DATJPM010000013.1 GCF_035506375.1 Methanocella sp. | reverse complement strand
GTGCCGCTGCCGATGAACGGGTCCAGGACGACGTCGCCTTCAAAGGTGTAGAGCTTGATGCAGCGGGATGGTAGCTCGACCGGGTAGGGCGCAGGATGGCCGATTTTTTTCGCCGACTCCGAGCCAAAGGACCAGACGCTCTTCGTGTATTCTAAAAACTCTTCTTTAGATATCGTAGACGCTTTATCGCCGGGGGCCCGCGAATATCCCTGCTTTGAGAATACGAGGATGTACTCGTGGACGTCCCTGAGCGTGGGATTTTTCGCCGACTGCCAGCTTCCCCAGGCCGTGGACGTGCCGGCGGCAGAGGCCTTATTCCAGATGATTTCCCCGCGCATCAGGAAGCCTATCTTGAACATATCTTCCGCGAAGAAGGCGTGCAGGGGCAGGTACGGCTTGCGCCCGAGGTTAGCGACGTTCAGGCAAACGCGGCCTCCGGGCACGAGCACGCGGTAGACCTCCGCCCACACCCGAGACAGGAAAGCCCGGTACTCATCCAGCGTCAGGTCGTCATCGTACTCTTTGCCGACGTTGTAGGGCGGCGACGTGACCATTAAATGGACGCTGTTATCGGGCAGCTCCTCCATGCTCTCGCTGGAATGGCAAAAAATCTTATCAAGGCTCATAGCCGGTACCGGGTTCTCTGTATAGTCGACCTTATCGTCGGCCTTGAGGCCCTCGTAGATCCGGCCGCCATAGAACTTCGACGAGTCGTGGCTGTGCCGGCCCCCGGAGCCGAAGGCGCTCGTCTCGGTACCATTGGCCTTGCGCTTCATGACGGCTATATGTATAAGAATGAAGCTTTATCCGTCTTTCGATAAGCTACCGCCATTCCCCATTAATTTTTATATGCGTTTTTATATCCGCGGGTAAATCTATTCTCGGGGTTAGACGGGATGATGGGAAAGCAGGAAGACCGGGGCAGTCTTCAGAAACAGCTTGACAGCGCGAACGAGTCGCTGCAGGCCGTGCTCGACATCGGGATGAGCGGCTACGACGCGGCGGACGCCGAAGAGCAGCTCTACGAGATCCTCCAGACTCTCATCGATCTTTTTAAGGCCGACGCGGCCGTTCTGCATATCCGGGAGGGCGATAATCTGGCCTCGTTCATGGCGCTGGGGACCGGCGAGGAGGAGACGCAGCGTTTCACCGTGCCGATAGGCCAGGGGTTCGAGGGTAAGATCGCTGAAACAAAGCGGCATATCTACGTCCAGGACGCCCAGGCGGACCCGATCGTGATAAACCCTTACGTAAAGCGTGCCGGCATTCATTCGACCCTCGGCGTCCCCATGCTCTACGGCGGCGAGGCCATCGGAGTGCTGCACGTCGACTGGCGGAGCACGCATTTATTCAGCGAGCTGGAGCTGGAGATACTGCAGGTCGCGGCGGAGCGCTGTTCATCGGCCATTGCCGTGGGCCGGCTGTGCGAGCTGAACCTGGACATGAGCCGCCAGGCGTCGATGTACCTGGACATCATCGAGCACGACCTGAAGACCTTGAACAAGATAATGCTCGATGACCTGGAGACGGTCCTGTCGATACCGGGGCTGGACCGGGATGCCCGGGATACCGTGAAGGGCGTGAAGCGGGACGTGGAAGAAAGCGAGACCATCGTCGATAACGTCCGTATCCTGCACCATACTCTAAGTGAGGACCTGCCGGTCGAGACGCTGGACCTGGACGGCCTCATCGAGGAGGCCATCAAAGACGTGAGCTGGCCGCAGACGAAGAGCGTGAATATCCACTATACACCGCTGATGGGCCGGATGGTGAATGGCAGCGCCGTGCTGGAGGACGTGTTCTATACGCTCATCAACAACGCCATTATGTGCTCCCGCGGCGACGTGACTCTGGATATCAATGTGGATAAGGTTAACATCGATATGCAGCCTTACTACACGGTCTCCATCATCGATAATTCCCAGGAAATACCCGATGATACGAAGGATGAATTGTTTACGTTTCACCTTGGTATCACGCAGGCGCATGGAAAAGCGCTGCCGATGTTTCTGGTTAAGCTGGTGCTGGATAGGCTGGGCGGGGATATTCGCGTGGAGAACCGTGTGCCGGGGGATTATAAGAAGGGTAGCGAGTTCGTGATCACTTTGCCCGCGATCGAGGCGCAGGCGGTGCCGGAGCCGGAGCCCGTTTATCCTTAATGTTAAATATAGTGCGTGCTCATTTTTTAAGCTTTCAACTTTCGTATTGTACTTCATTTTCACATTTGTTCTGTTATCAAGTCTATTTAAAATTCACATATTAAATGTCCACATGAACATGGCTCTATGTATGATATATATAGGATTATAGAAAAAGAGACTTAAATAATAACGACAAATAAGTATAGCAATTGGTCTTTATGGTTAAACGCGCGACTAAAAAATCACCGGATATAACGAATGAAAAACTCGAAGACGCCGTAGCTCTTATCGGTAAGGCACAGATAAACATGCACATGGGCAACTTCGACATGGCGATAGAGAGCTTCAAAGAAATGCTAAAGATCAATAAAGAGTATGCGCCCGCGCATTTCGGCCTGGGGCTGGCATACAACGAAACGGGCGACACGAAGAACAGCATAAAAGAGCTTAAGGCCGCAGTAAATCTGGACCCGAACTCGGTCGAGCCCAGGACGTCGCTGGCGCTGGTCTACCTGAACATGGGGAAGACGAAGGACGCACAGCGGGAGCTGGAAGGGGCCGTGAAGGTCGACAAGAAAGATACGGAGTCGCGGTTTTACCTGGCGAACGTCTATTTCATGAACGGCAGGAACGACGAGGCCGTCGCGACGCTCAAGGAAGCGCTCAGGATCGACCCGAAGTTCGCCGACGCGCGCTATAACCTGGGCATCTGGTACCTGGAGACCGGCGAGCGGAGCAAGGCCATCGATGAGCTGCAGCGGGTCCTGAAACTGGACCCGGATGACCTCGACGCACGCAGGAACCTGGCGAGAGCCTATATCGGGCAGGAGAAGTACGGCCTCGCCCGCGAGCAGCTTGATATAGTGCTACTTGAGTCGCCAAAAGACCAGGATGCCAGGGACCTGATGGATGATCTCGATAAACAAGAATCATTTGATATGAAAGCTTTAAAGGAGAAACAGAAAGCAATGGTAACAAAGAAAGTTGTGAAGAAGACGGCGAAGCCAAAGACGGCCGCCGTTAAGGGTAAAGTGGTGAAGAAAGCCGCCGTTAAGGCGAAGCCGGTCAAGAAGACGGCCGCGGTTAAGGCCAAGCCCGTCAAGAAGACGGCCGCGGCGAAAAAGCCGGTCAAGAAGGCAACTGGTGTAAAAGCTAAGCCTGCTGCTAAGGCAAAGGCGAAGAAATAATCATTAAATTATTTATCCTTTTTCTTAATTTTTCTTTTCGCTCAAGATAAATAAAGGGCAAGTGCATTAAGAAACTAATCAAATATTAACTCATGATATTGCTTCGATGACCAGTTTCTTATCCTTAACAGCGAACTTCACTCTGGTACCTTCTTTTATCCCAACGACTTCTGCCAGGTCTTTTGGTATTCGGATTGCAAGGCTTCCGCCGATCTTGAATGTCTTTCTATTGTAATATTGATACAGCTCTTCGTAGGCTTTCATGTCCAGCCATTCATCCTGGCATTTGGTACATACTTCGACCTGGGCATATAACCCCTTTTCAATTTCCCTTCGCTCTTTTTTCATGGGCGTATTGCATATCGGGCATGAGCTCATTTGCATTCCTCAACCGTTATTAAGTATAGGATATTTTCTCTTATCGTACATACGAATTGTATTTTGCAACCACCGACGTAGCTTTCTAGTATGCCAATGTTGCCATCTTTTTCGAAATGCTTGATGATCTTTGCGGTTTTGATATAATGCTCGGCATCTATCACATCTAATTTAAATCGTCTGATCAACGCTTCAGCAGCATGCATTATTATACTAATGGGGATATTGTGAATATCATGCAAAGCATATCCCCTGTATATATAAGTATATCTTTTTCCAATAAATAAATAATTGGCTTATATTATCACGACCTTTAACTGGGTAGAAATTAAATAACTTAAATACAAAATAATGTAATTAATAAATAGTGTATGCGTATCTTGAAAATAATCTCGAAAATGCTATAATGCTATGATACCAATTGGATGTGAGATTGATAATTATGCTTAATGATTCGACTACCGCTATTTTCGACCTGAAATCCCAAGTCCAGGCCTTTTGCGAGGCCCGTGACTGGGACCAGTACCATAATGCCAAGGACCTGGCCATCGGCGTGAGCACGGAGGCCGGGGAGCTGCTGGACCTGTTCCGCTTCAAGTCGCCGGATGAGGTGGAGGCGATATTCCACGATGCCCGGGGGCGGGAGGAGGTCGAGGATGAAATAGCCGACGTACTGTTTTTCTTATTAAGGCTGGGGCAGAAGTACGATATCGACCTGACGAAGGCGTTCGAGAGGAAGCTCGAAAAGAACGCCGCTAAGTATCCTGTAGAGACGGCAAGAGGCTCGAATAAAAAATATTGTAAGTGGACCTAAAGCCCTACGATTCTATGGCCTGATCGACCGTTTTTCTTACCGGAGAGGATTAACCTACTTTCGGCGGGGGATGCATTTGCGGCGGCGGAGTAGCCGTTAGCGTTGGCACGGGCACCGGGGTTAGCGTTGGTTTCCATGGCCAGGGAATGGCGGGAAATGCCGGGACGGAGGGCCGTGCGGGCGGGCTCGGGATTGGCGGTAAGTGGCCGTAGTTCTGGTTCGGGTTATATGATATGCCCGACTGGCTGGACACTGGCTGTATGGCTAACGCCATAGCGAGCACGAATAAGGAAAGCAATAAAGCTATGATCTTGTTACTCATGTTTTGCCTCGTTTTAGGTTATTTCAAATGCATTATCTAAACTTTTTTCAAAATTATAATTAAAAATATAGCGGTTTGGGGAAGTGTCCTATTTTTTTCTTGCCTTTTTCCCGTTATGCCGTCTCGGAGTGTACTTAACCATAGGGGCCGGTAGTTCCGTGTTTGTTATGTAATCGTTTGTCCTTTGTTTGTGTGGTTCGCTGATTTGTCCGGTTTTTCAACACGAAAACACGAATTATTTTTTAGTCCCACGTAAGGGGCACGAACCACACTAAAGTGGATGCTTTCACGTCAAAACACGAAACAACCTCCCAAAGGCACGGACCCCACTAAATTATTTGAAACACTAGAGAAAGCATATTAAATAAATTATAAGGGTCA
>NZ_DATJPM010000012.1 GCF_035506375.1 Methanocella sp. | reverse complement strand
GCCTGGGCATAGGCAACCTGTTGAGATATATTCCGCTTGTGGCAGATATGGCTTATGTGTTACATTATATTCTTGAGCCCGTAAACTTGTGATAAGACTTACAGATAAGCTATGATGAAAAGAAAGAAGTAGTATATCGATTTAGATAGTTATTAAAATTGTATGGGTCAGCATGTGATGCCAGATACATATAAATTTGGCTTAATTTGTCAGCGCTTGGAAATGGGTCCAAAATAAAAATAGACAGTATATTTGGCTTTTAAAAAGGAAAAGAGCCCCCGCCGAGATTTGAACTCGGGACCTGCTGATTACAAGATTACCAATTGGAAATCATGGGCTGCATGTTATACTTTATAAAAATAGCAGCGGGCTTTTATTCAACCATCTGCCTGAGATGTCACAGAAAAACTTGTCAGCAGGACATTGGAAATGAAGCAAAGCAGAGTCAGTTTATATAAAGCAGCGAAGAACCAGCAGGTGGTCGGGGCGGAAGACGTTGGAAACTTGCCACGAAGTATTTATGATATACGGGACATGGGAACGCCGGTGATAGGCTATGATACGAGGAAGTATCATATGTCTAATAAAAACAATATAACGAGGTTGGAGGCGCATTTAAGCAGCCATAACCTTGGTAAAAAAACGAAGGAAACGACCATTCGTGCCGTGATGGATATCATCAGGAATTACGCCATTACGGAGCCCTCGCAGGCGAATGCGGAGAAGCTGAAGAACCAAATGCTCGCCCGGGGTGGGAAGGCGAATTCCATCCGGCTATACCTCATCGCCCTAAGGCACTGGGCCCGGTCGCAGGGCCGGGACATCGAGATTGTCAGTGAGAAGAAAAAGCGGACGGGGAAGTATCAGGACGCGGTGGCCATGCCGCACCTCGACGTCCCGGACCCGAAGGCCAAAATCATCGACCCGGCCACGCGTTTTAAATTGCTCCACGACCCCGAGATGTGCCTACGCGACCGTGCAATATTTTGGGTGCTCTTCACGACCGGCATGCGTCCCGGCGAGGCGGCGGCCCTTACCATGGATTGTATCCTGCACGATACGAAGCGCCTGCACGTCCAGCACACCAAGACGCAGAGGGACCGGATTGCTTCGCTCACCGACGAAGCTTATGGCGTCCTCATGGAGTATGTGGCTGAACGGAATCTGTGGCTGGCGCAGAACGGCTACAACAGCGATTATATGTTCGTGGTCCGGGAAGGGAAGCCGATAAACCCGGATAGCATCCGGCAGATATGGTACCGCACGAAGAAGAGGCACCACATCGAGGGCCGGTTTTACCCCTATCGCGCACGCCACACGGCGATTACAGCGATGGCCAACATTCCCGGGAACAATCTCCGGGACGTCCAGAAGCAGGTCGGACAACGCTCGCTGGAAGTCCTCGAACACTATCTGGCGACGGATGCTAATGCCTTCCAGAAGAGGCTGAATGAGGGTATGGCCTATTAAGGCCGTATCCCCCTTTCATCTGAGGTAGACTTATGGCCAACCATAGGAAACCTTACAAAGAGAAGGCCAACCAAGTATCAGCTTCCCTGTATGGCTGGCAAATTGCGACGCTCAAGGCAAAATATGGCCAAAACGTGTCTTCCGCCATCCGGGAAGCCGTCACGCTCTTCTTAAAAGACGATGAAGCCGCTAAACGCCGAAGGTTAAAGGAGCTACAGGCCGAGATGGCGGCCATCGAGGCGGAGCTTCGGGCAATCGGCGAAATAAAAGAGGCGGAGGCAAAACAATACCGGGGGATGCTGGAGGCGGCGGAGCCCGCGCGGCGGAGCGCCGAATACCAGAATTTGGTAAAGAAAGCAGTGGGGGCCATAAAATACCTCTATGGTGATGCGGAGACTGGTGAATCTAAAAAATATAAGCTCGAAGAAGCGGAATGCATCGGTAGAAATCTGGGCGTACCAATGGAAATCGTTCGGGATGATATTGAAGCGGGTCTGAAGAAGGTTGAATGATTGTTTAACAAATGTTTGACAATCATTCGATACCGTATAGGATTATGGACCTGCCCATTATTTTTTAAGACCGTTCGCTATCTAAAAATTCTGGCGAAGCTCGCCTGTTTCTCGTCCTCATCTCGCTCGTCAGCTCCGCTTCCTCGCTCCATTCTCGCTCCGTCACCGACGCCCGGTTGTAGCGGTATGTTATTACGTCAGCTTATAGGATGCCCGAAAGGTGCTAATACTTAATTGCAGCCACTGGTAAAAAGATGGCATGGGTAGGGTTATTTTACCGGGTAGACTATTTTTACGTGTATTTGACTTGTTTAGCCCCCATAGGTTGAAGATAACCCATCTAAATGGTTACCGTAATCCTATCATACGGCACTTCTCTATATCGGTGGGACATAATCTGATTTAACTACGTTGCCAGTGTTTAAATCGACAACGATTTCCACGCTATAGTAATTGGGTAATCCTGTACTTACGCGTATAGTGTGGCCATCACTCGGGTCCGTCTCCCACCGGGCTTGCCAGCTATCATCGGGGTATACGTTATATTCTTTACATAGTGGAGAATTTGCGGCTATTTCGAGTGCTTTGTTCTTTTTATCCTGAGGCACAGTGATATCTTGTAACGGTATAGGATTTTGCTCAGGAGCATCTTGCCCAAATCCACCCTTCTTCATTGAAGTAATCGGCGAGCTAACAGTCGTGGTGGATGGCATTATTTGAAATCCATTAAGTTCGCTTAAACTAGGAAATGCGATTGATGATAAATCCATAGAAGGAGCTTTAAACATTGTAGGACTACTATCGCTCGTCCAGAGTGAAGACGTGCCTAACGGATTTATATTCATCGAAAGTTCTGGAAAACTCATCAACGAACCAAATTGGTAAGGCATTGATAACGCGCTCACCGGAATCATAAATGCAAGCATTAGTGATATTATTAAGGCTACTTTCAACCCTCTCATACGATACCCTCCTCAAACTATTACATTTATATATATTTAATTTATATATTAAATGGTAATAAAACTATCGAAAGCATCCCCAAAAATGCGTATGAATATCGGCATTTCTATCTACCATTCAAGCTAAAGACCGAGATTGGTAATGTCTACTCAACAAAAAATCAAAAGGTTCCCCCCAACAGGGATTATTAGAAATTTTTAAAGTTATCACAACAACCATTCATGGATATATGGGTTAAACATAAACCATTATATGGTCACAAGACCAATATTGATTCGCTGATAAATGTCTGCGTGACTGTCAGTAGATAGCTGAAACAAAGCCAAATAAATATGTATTTCCTGTAAACCCAGTCAGCAAGCATAAATCGCTCGGATTGGCAAAACAACCTCAAATCGGGCTTTAAAAAGGAAAAGAGCCCCCGCCGAGATTTGAACTCGGGACCTGCTGATTACAAGTCAGCCGCTCTACCAGGCTGAGCCACAGAGGCATCTTGTATAAAGCAGTACATAGATACAAATGGTCCTATTAATATTTTGCGCGCTTCGGCCATAAATCTCTCACAACTGACAGGTCGAATAATAATTATATAACAATCCGACGCTTATTTAGTATTTACATGAGCGGTGCCGGAGAAGGGGTGGCTTCACAGCCAAAACTAAATAAGCCCGTCATTTTATGGCGAAAATACATCCAGCGCACGTGGCATATCATTGAATGGCCCGCGATCCTGCTCTTCTTGATGATCGTTCTGGCGGCCGGATACTTCGGGCTAAAGAACTATTATAGCTCGCTCGGGCAGATAAGGTCGCTTCCGGATATCCTCTACTCGCTACTGCAGCTCTTTATAATGGGCTCGAACCTTGCCAGCGGCTCGATTAACTTCGAGCTCGAGATCGTCCGCCTGCTGGCCCCGATCTTTCCTTTTTACATGATCATCATGCTCTTCGGGAGGGTGTTCCAGGAAAGGCTACAGCAATTTTATTTAAAATGGCTCGTCCGGGACCACGTGATCATCTGCGGAATGAACCCTCGCGCCCTGTTACTGGCTAAGGACTTTTATGAGCGCGGCTACCGTATCGTGGTCGTGGATAATGGCCTTACCCCAGGCATGCGGGAAAAGTGCCGTGATCTGGACGCCATCGTGCTGGCAGGGAGCGGCTCAGATCCTGAAATACTCAGAAAAGCGAAAGTCGATGTGGCCCGTTATATTATCGCTGTCCTGGACAACGAAGGCGTGAATGCGGAGGCGGCGGTCAATGCCGGCAGGCTCTCGGGAGAAAGTAAGAGCAAGGTCCTCACCTGCTACGTGCATATCGCGGATATCCGCCTGTGGAGCCTGCTCCGGGGCTTTCAGCTCAGGATGGGGAAGCCCGATGCGTTCCGCGTCGAGTTCATCAATAGCTATAACAGCGGCGCCCGCGTCCTGCTCGGAAAATATCCTGCCCCAGCCGAGGGAATAATGATCATCGGCCCGGGCAAGATCGGCGAGAACATCGCTGTCGAGGCGGCCCGGGGCTGGTACTATAGCGGGGTGAGGGGAAAACCCCGCCTCGTTCTGGTCGACAGGGGCGCGAAAGATATGAAAGAGCGCCTTTCCTTATATTATCCACGCATGGCGGAAGCGTGCGATATCACGGCCCTCGACATCGATATTCTATCGCCTGAATTTTTAAGGGGCGATATGCTGGCGCACCTCTTTAAGGATTATAGCCGGCTCCGGACCTATTTTTGCCATGGTGATGACGTGTCCGGCGTATTGATCGCACTCTCGATTCTTCCGCATATTCAGCATACTTCCGGCCAGACAGTCCTGTGCATAGAACAGGATTCCGGGCTTGCAGGCATGGTCCAGGGTGAGGGCCTGGAGATATTCCCGCTCTTAAACGAGGCCTACCGGCATGAAGTGTTACTGGGTGGCATCAACGCTATCCTGGCCCGGGCGATACACGAAGACTATCTCCAGAAACAGGGGGAGGCAGGCGCCGTATCGAACCCGTCGATGGTGCCGTGGGATGAGCTGCCCGAAGACCTGAAGGAGTCCAACCGGCGCAGCGCCGACGGCATCATGGCCCGTCTCAAGGCGGTCGGCTGTGACATCATGCCGCTGAATGACTGGGGGGCCCGGCTCATCGAGTTCTCGGCCGAAGAGGTCGAGACGATGTCCATAATGGAGCACGACCGCTGGGTAAGAGAAAGATTATTACAGGGCTACAAATATGCTCCCGGCCCGAAGAATCTGGAAAAGAAGACCAGTCCCTATATCCTGGACTGGGATAAGCTTCCCGAAGATATCAAGGATCTGGACCGGAATGTGGTCCGGAGTGTGCCCTCTTTCCTGGCGCGCGAGGGGTTTCAGGTCTGCCGTATTGAAAGCGTCCCGGAGGTAAGGACGATAGCGAGCCCTCCCACCGCTTTATGAGTGCATTAGAGCCCTATTGACCATCGGGCTATTTTTCAATCGCAGGGAGCACAAAGCTTAATACCTTTTATGGTTTAAAGGAAATGGGGATGGAAAGGATGAGCTTACTCTATCAGTTCCTAGGGTATACTCCCGAAAACTACAACCGGGTCAGCCCGGCCCAGTACGAGCTGCTGATTTGCCTCACCAGACAGCAGGTCGACGACAATTTACTTCACTCCTGGACCCCGATAGTCGGGTCTTTAGAACACAATATCGCTTTATTTTGCAGTGAGGGCCTCATCGAGGAGGCATCGTTAGAAGAAAAATTCGATTCCAAATTCCGCGTATCAGATATCAAGTCGCTTTTAGACAAACACAGCATATCGGTGAACCCGAAGGCCAGGAAATCGGAGATGATCGCCCGGTACCTGGACAGCATACCGTTGACCGCCGCGGCAGGCGAGGTCGCGGATATACGGCTTTACCGGGCAACGGGCGAAGGTAAAAAACGCTTAGAGTTCTACCTGGCCCAGAAAGAAATGGCCCGAAAAACGATGGAGGCGAGCGCCATGGCCTACCTGATGAACGGAGACCTCACCCGTGCCGGCCAGCGCATCGCACTCCACGAGACTCAGCAGATATTCCCGCGTGGTCCGGGCATCGACTGGTCGAAGGGCATGCCCGAAGCCTGCCTGAGGATGGCCGCCTACATTCTCTCCAACGACTATAGCGAGCTTCCCATGCTTGAAAGTCAGCGCAAGGAAGTCGGCGCGAAGCTAGCCCTGTCGGCATTATTGGGAGAGACGTACGCCGACGCCGGCAAGCGCATTCTCGATACGTCGAACGGCGAGTTCGGCTGGACCGTGTTCGGCAACGTGCTCAGGACAAACTCGTGCTGCGGCTATGCGGCGACGTGTAACCTGGACGACCCGCTCGAGATCGCCCAGCTCTATGCGCGCATGCGCATGAGCGAGGCGTGCACGAACATGGACCTCGAAAAGCTGGCAACGACACGGCTGGGCAAGGGAATCAAGATCCTTCCAGCAAACGGTAACCACTGTATCTCGTGTACCAGGGGCAAGCACCAGTACTCCTGGTCCGAGATACAAAGTCTGCCCCGGCTCCCCCGGCAATGGGGTTGCCTGTGCACGTACTCGGCCTGGATATAAAGATGATCAGAGACGGATGTCCTTATACTCCCCTCTTGCTAATTGTATAGGGGCATCCAGCTTTTTTTTAATTTCTTTAATTATATATAGTAAGTCTTTCATATTGTTTAAAAAGCGATTGTTCAGAGGTATATCCATGGGATTGTTACAGGAATTTAAGGAATTCTTAGCGGAATATAAGGTAATGGGGCTGGCTGTCGCATTTATCATGGGCGTTGCAGCTACGTCACTGATCACGGCACTTGTAAATGATATCATCATGCCAATTATCGGGAAACTGATCCCGGGTGGCGCATGGCAGACTGCGACGCTTAATATTGCCGGGATGTTATTTAAATGGGGCGACTTCCTGTCGCAACTGATCAACTTTATCATAATCGCGTTAGTCGTTTTCCTCATTGCCAAGTTTATCATGGGCGAGGAGAAGGTCACGAAAAAGTAGCCCTGTATTTCCTTTTTTATGCAAAAGTATTCATTAGGGTTCTTCTATCTTATTTTCAGCGATGTTCGACGTCCGGAAGATCCTCGAGACCATTAAAGCCCGTAACGCAAAGACCGTAGGTCTTCAATTCCCCGAGGGACTGAAGCGGCAGGGCCCGGACCTGGCGAAAGAGGTCGAGGAAAAGACGGGCGCGCTCGTCATCATTTCAGGCGATCCGTGCTACGGCGCCTGTGACATCGACGATGCCCTGCTCGATATGGTGGACGTGCTCTTCCACTTCGGCCATTCGCGCATATCGGATGACGAGCGCATCGTCTTCATGGAGTATTACCATGACGTCGACGTCGAGCGGGCCGTCCTCAATGCATTACCCATGCTGGGCCAGAAAGTGGGCGTCGTGACCACGGTCCAGCACATCCATAAGCTGGACGACATCGTTAAAATACTCAACGGGGCCGCCAAAGAGCCCGTTATCTCGAAAGGCGACTCCCGCATCACTTACCCGGGCCAGGTACTGGGCTGCAACTTCAGCGCCGTGCCCGGCGGCGTCGACTCCATCCTCTTCGTGGGCACGGGCAACTTCCACCCGATGGGCATGAGGCTCGCCCATAAGGTGCCCGTCGTGGCCGCCGACCCGTTCACGGGCGAAGCCCGCCTTGTTGACGTCGATAAAATAATGAAGCAGCGCTACGCCGTCATGGCGAAGGCCATGGGGGCGAAGAAATGGGGCATCATCATCGGCATGAAGTCCGGGCAGCAGCGCCCGGACCTGGCAAAAAAATTAAAAAATATCGCCGGCGATGCGGTGCTCATCTCCATCAAGGAGATCACGCCCGACCGGCTGCTGAACTTCAAGGTCGATGCCTACGTGTCCACGGCCTGCCCCCGCATCGCCATCGACGAGGCCGGCCGGTTCCCGGCGCCCGTGCTCACGCCGGTAGAGTTTGAGATGGTCAAAGGCCTGAGAGACTGGGAAAGCCTGGCGTTCGATGAGATAAAAGGCGATTAAGCAGCATGCTATTGCTCTTTATGGCATGACCGCCCGAATTTTTTGCCATTATTATCAAAGGCCTATATATTTTTTGATATTTATTTTTATAACAGGTATAGTAAATGGTCCATAAGGTTCACTGGGGTGTCATTCACGGCCGGGTCGCCGGATATGCGACTGGCTGGATTTCGATATCGTCGCTTGCGCATATTGTCGTAAAAGTGGGTCATGATACGATCAGGATACCCATCGACCAGCGGCAGATCAAGTTCATCCAGAAGGAGCATCCTGTCGGCGACATAGTCGAGCTGGAATATAATGGCGGCTGGCATATTCTTAGCCGTGCTACGCCAATGGACAACGATATTATAACTATGCTCAACAATATATATTAAATGCCTTATCCACCAGGGAAAAAATTTTAGAGTTGAGCAGCATCCGTATTCATCTATATGGGATGGTCCGATTATGATAAATAAAAAAGCAATACTGATACTCATTGCGGTCATGATCGTGGCCGTAACACTGGCCGACTCCGGATGTGTCGGCGCATTACGCTCTTACATTGAATCTATAGCGCCTTCCATTACGACGACGCCAACTCCCGCCTCTCCTACGCCTTTGCCAGCCCCGACGACCACGGCGACCCCGTTGCCAAAACCCACGGCGCCCGTCCACATTGACTTAATCTACACCGCGCCACTCGAGTCGGGCATCGATAGCAACGCCTCCGGCGTTCACGTCCTCACCGGCAACATCACCTATAACGGCGTGCCGGCGAGCGGTTTCGAAGTGCTTGTGGATACGAGGGGCGGTTTCGAATATGGAAATAAGACGGATTCCAAGGGCAAATTCATAGTGGGTTTCCACGATGACTGGAGCCCCACGTACTATTTGAAAGTCGCAGACGAGAAGAACGTCATCATCTATAGCGATAAAGCGCCTCACCCGGTCAACCAGACGGGCCCGTTCTGGATCCAGTTCGAGGTTCCCGAAACAAAGCAGATCAGCGTGACCATAACCCCTTAGACTGCAAAAGTCGAAATGCGATGGGCAACATAAATGGGGATATACAGGAGATGGCCGATTATTATGATCGGGCCGGCGATTTCCAGTACGGGACACTGGCTGAGGCACCGGGCGCCGAAGGCTTTGACCCATCGCTTAAACCAAAAAGGATATCACAGTTTATAACCCATATTTTTGTTCAGGTATAATTATGGCTGGACTCGCCGAGATGGGGAAAAAGCTTACGGAGGCCGGACGCCTGAAGCTCCGGCCGCTTTGCATCTATGGCTCGGATATAGCACCGGAGAGCGCTATCCCGTCGACCTCCCTGAACAGGTGTATAGCGCGCGCCGTATATATGAGCGCTGTGAACGACCAGACACCCGCTTTTTACATATCGTCGGGGCTGGAAGGATGCTGCGGGGGAGGCCAGCATTGGATGGGGTTCCAGGCCGCGCATCCGAAGCTGAAGTATTTTGTAACCATAGGGACGCCAGACTTTCATGGCGGTGCCGCCGAACACCTGAAGGCTTCGCCGGAGCTCTTCGAGGAACAGTCGCAGCGTTCCGGCAAGATAACGCCCGTTAAATACGTCGTCGTGTCTCCTATCACACCGAACGTCGAGGATAAGGATATACGCTCCATCGTATTGTTCGGCGGCTGCGAGCAAATACGGAATCTGGCCGGGCTCGCCGCCTATCATAGTGCGGACCCGTTCTATAAGGTCCTCATGTCCGCCGGGCCGACCTGTGCCACGATGATCACTTTCCCGGCGGGGATGGCCGAGAATGCGCCGAAGGATTCGGCCTTCGTCGGGCCGACGGATCCCACCGGCAACGTCTGGCTGCCGCCCGACCTCATGGCCATGGGGATACCAACAAGCGTGGCCCGCCAGATGGCCGCCGACGTGGACGGATCGTTCATCGGTAAAAGAAGCAAGGTGGCTTACCCGGTACGAAAGGTGCCATGACCGGCGCGACCGCGAGCTACCTGATCCCAAATACTGAAAAGCTTTTATCATAATCGGCGTCTGTCGGCATTATTTCGCTGCCGGTGAACAATAGTTTTTTATATAAACAATCGCAATCTGGTAGTAGATTCGGACGAGCGTTTATTCTATGAAGGGCGAGTTAAAGGGCGACCGGGTGGTCATGGGCAGGGATGCCATCGAGGAATTATACAATAACCTCTATTATGGCCGCCTGAAGGACGATTCCCTGGAGCTTGCTTTAGTCGAAGCCGCATATCTCGCAGACCGGGAAAAGATCTCGGTGGAATCACATGGAAAAGAGCTCTCATTCAAGGACCTTTTTATCGAAGCCTCACACCTGCAGGAATACTTCGAGCTGAAGTACATCGTTTATAGGGATCTCCGGGAAAGGGGCTACTATGTCCAGCCAGGCGTTACCGATTTTCGCGTCTACCCCCGGGGAGGTAAACCCGGTGTCACGGCTTCGCATCTATTTGTCCATGTAGTCACGGAGCGTAAGCCGCTCCCCATGACGCAGCTGATATCTAACCTGCAGGCCGCAGTGAACGTCCGCCGGGAAATGGCGCTCGCCATCGTCGACGAGGAGAGCGACATCACCTACTATGGCGTCAGGTTCCAGCGCATGCGGGGCGGAATGGGGCCGCTCGAAATCGAGATGAAGAAGGGCGTCGCAACCATGATGGCCGACCGGGTCATCATCTGGGACCAGGACATGTCCAGGCAGCTCCACGAACAGGGTTTCTATGGGAACATGCTGGACGAGAAGCGCCTACAGCTATCGCTGGTCGAGTCCGCCTACCTAATGAACAAGTACGGCCTTGAGATCCTCGACACGGAAAAGAATGAGCCGATAAACCTCGAAACCTTTATAGAAAAAACGCGCACAATAGACCGCGACTTCGAAGGCAAGCTGCGGGTCTACGCCGACCTGCGGGACCGGGGCCTGGTCGCCAAGACCGGATTCAAGTTCGGCAGCCACTTCAGGGTTTATCTCAAGATCGAAACGGTCAAAAAAATACCGCATTCGCTCTACCTTGTAGACTATATAGGGGATGGGCACGTGTTTAACCTGCCCGATCTTTCAAGGTCGGTGAGGCTTGCGAACAGCGTCCGGAAGGAAATGGTCTTCGCTTTCGAAAAAGCAGGCGCAGATTTACATAATGAAAGCGTACAGTATTTCAGCCTCGGGCGCATTAAGCTATAGGAACGATGGAAATGAACGAGGGATTCAAGGTCACGCCGTGGGACGTCACCGGAAAGGTGGATTACGCCCGGCTGATACAGGAGTTCGGCACGGAGCCGATCGACGATGAGCTGCTGCAACGCTGGAAGCGCATCACGGGCAGCATACCTGTGGCCATGCAAAGAAAGATATTCTTCTCGCATCGTGACCTGAAATGGCTGCTGGATAAGTACGAGCAGGGTGAAAAGTTCGTGCTCTACACCGGCAGGGGGCCGTCGGGCCATACACACCTGGGCCATCTATTGCCATGGTTGTTCACGAAGTATCTTCAGGACACTTTTGACGTTCCTCTCTACTTTCAGATGACGGACGAGGAAAAATTCCTGTTCAAAGACGATATAGCCCTCAAAGAGGGTATGTCCTACTCCTATGATAATGCGCTTGATGTCATAGCGCTGGGCTTCGACCCGAAGAAGACCTTCATCTTTTCCGACGTCGAATATAGCAAGACATTATACAAGATCGCCATCGAGGTCGCGAAGCGCGTGACGTTCTCCACTGCAAAGGCCGTCTTCGGCTACGATAATAGCTCGAACATCGGCATGATCTTCTTTACATCGATGCAGTCGGCGCCTGCATTCCTGCCCTCGGTCCATGCGGGAAAGAATATACCGGTGCTCATTCCTCATGCGATCGACCAGGACCCGCATTTCCGGGTCACCAGGGACGTGGCGCCTAAGCTGGGCTATTACAAGCCTGCGGCCATCCATTGCACATTCCTGCCGAGCCTGGCCGGCTCCGATAAGATGTCCGCCTCCAGGCCCGAGACGACGATATATACGACGGACGATCCGAATACCGCCAGAAAAAAGGTACTCAGCGCGTTCACGGGCGGCCGCGTGTCTGTCGAGGAGCAGAAAAAGCTGGGCGGAGTGCCCGGCGTCTGCGCCATATTCCAGTATTACTATTACCTCTTCGAAGAGGACCAGGAAAAGCTCAACGCGCGCGAGCAGAAATGCATGCGCGGCGAGATCATGTGCGGCGAATGTAAGCAGCAGCTGGCCGACCGCGTGGCTAGCTTCCTGGAGAAGCATCAGGAGAAGCGGGAAAAGGCGAAGGAGATCGTGGATCAGTTCATCGTAAGCGATTACAGTGCCGCCTACGATAAGTTAAAGAGGCCGCAGGATAGAAAAGAGGTCGCTAAACTCAAGAAAACTATGAAAGAATACTACAGCGTCAAGGAAGGCGACCAAATTCATATAAAAAAGACAAAAGAGCTCAAATAAAGATCATAGAGGGTAATTCGGCATATGGATCTGTCTGCTAACGAAAAGATCGTTTTAAAGGCCATCGGCGACATCGAGATGACCGCACGGGAAGTCTCGAAGACCACGGGCCTCAAGGCCGAGGCCGTCACGCACGCCGCCTACCTGCTGGAGGAAAAGAGGCTGGCGGCCGTCCAGGACGAGGTCGTCTCGGAATATGTGCTGACGGACGAGGGCCGGAAATACGCGGAAGCGGGGCTCCCGGAGCGGATAATTTTTAACGGGCTTCCGCCTCAGGGAGCGGCGTTAAAGGAATTAAAGGCCAGGTTTCCGCCAGCGACTGTCAGCATCGCCATGGGCTGGCTAAGGCAAAAAGGCTGGGCGAAGTTCGAGAAGAAGGACGGCGATACCGTCCTGGTGCCGCAAAAAGCCGAAAAGACGCCCGACGAAGTAGCGCTGGCGATCCTGTACGAGGGCAAAGAGCAGGAGGATCTGCCTGATAAGACTATGAAAGACCTGCTTAAGCGTAACCTCGTTATGCTAAAAGAAGAAAAAGAAAAGATAATTCTCATTACGGCTGCAGGGGCTGAGCTCAAAGAAAAGGGCATCACGGTCGAAGAAGAGGCCGGCCAGCTTACGCCCGAGATGATCGCCTCCGGCGCCTGGCAGGGCAAGTCATTCAGAAAGTTCGACGTGAGCGCGCCCGTCCTGATGGAGTACGGCGGCAGGAAACACATCCTCCGCATGGCCATGGACAAGGTCAAGCGCGTACTCATCGAGATGGGTTTCAAAGAGATGGAGGGCCCCATGGTCGACGCTGAATTCTATGTAAACGACCTATTATTCATGCCCCAGGACCACCCGGCGAGAACGCAGTGGGACCAGTTCAACCTGAAGAAGCCGAAGTACATCCATAAGCTTCCCAGTGATCTTGTCCACCGTGTCCGGGACATCCACGAGTACGGCGGCGAGACCGGTTCCCGGGGCTGGAATTACGAGTGGGACGAGCAGATCGCGAAAAAGCTCGTGCTCAGGGGCCACACGACCTCGGTGACAGCCCGATACCTGGCAAAGTACAATAAACCGCCTCAGAAGTTCTTCTCGGTAGCGCCCGTTTTCAGGAACGATACCATCGATATCACTCACCTGCTCGAATTCTACCAGATCGAAGGCTGGATCATGGACCACCAGCTTAGCATGCGGGACTTGATGGGCACGTTCAGGGAGTTCTACTCCCGCTTCGGAATCAAGGACCTCCGCTTCAAGCCGACGTATAACCCGTACACGGAGCCGAGCTTGGAGATCTATGGCCGGCACCCGAGGAGCGGCCGGATGATCGAGGTGGGCAACTCCGGCATGTTCCGGAAAGAAATGCTGGCACCCTACGACATCGACTGCGATGTCATAGCCTGGGGACTGGCCCTGGAGCGCTTATTAATGATCCTGTACGGATATGAGGACATTCGAGACCTGCATGGTCCTCTCTGCGACATCAACTTCCTCAGGAGCGTGCCCGTCATATGGCAACAGTAACGGTAAACTATCCTGATCTCATCAAGCTCATCGGCAAGGACATTTCCCTCGATAAGCTCAGGGATGACCTGTTCGAGCTGGGCCTGGAGACTGAGGCCGTAGACGGTGACGATGTGACCTTCGAGGTCACGAGCGACCGGGCCGACCTGCTTTGCGAGGAGGGCATAGCTCTCATGCTGCGTGCCTATTATGGCATTAAGACGGGATTGACCATACCGTCTGTTGAAAAGTCCGACTACCGCATCATCGTCGATCGGAAGCTGGAGCATGTCAGGCCCTTCGTCACGGGCGCCATCGTCAGGGACATTCACTTTACGGATGAATCCATTAAATCGATAATGCACCTGCAGGAGAAGCTTCACGGCACCTTCGGCCGCCGCAGGAAGAAGGGAGCCATCGGCATCCACGACCTGTCGAAGATAGAAGGAAAAGACATTCACTACCGTGCTATCGCCCGGGACGCCGTGAAGTTCGTCCCGCTCCAGAGCAATGAGGTCATGACGCCCGGGGAAGTGCTCGAGCGCCACGAGAAGGGCAAAGAATACGCCTATGTCCTCGAGGACAAGGACCTGGTGCCGGTCATATACGACGCGGAAGGCCTGTTCTCTTTCCCGCCCATCATTAACTCTAAGAGGACCGAAGTCAGCATCGACACGCACGAGCTGCTCATCGAGCTCACAGGCGAGGACCTGGGCACGATCGACTACATGCTTAATATCGCTTTATATGCGCTGTACATGCGGGGCGCGAAGATCTACGGCCTCAAGGTCGAGTATCCGGACCATACGCTCGAAAGGCCGAACCTTGAAGCGCGTACAATGCGCGTCGGGCTCCAGGAGATTAACTCTGTACTGGGCCTGGACCTGACGGCCATTAATGCTAAGGACCTGTTATTACGCATGGGCAATGGCGTCGCGGAGACGGGCAGCGACTACGTCGTCGTGGAGATACCGCCCTACAGGACGGACGTCATCCACGTGCGGGACGTCGTTGACGACATCGGACGCGTTTATGGCTTCAACAACATGCCCCCGATATACCCGAATACGCCCTCTGTAGGCCATCTGGCCGGGACGAATAAGCTCAACGATGCCGTGCGCGAGGTCATGATCGGCCTCGGATGCCAGGACACCCTGAACTTCATCCTCATTGGAAAGGAAGAAACATACACGAAGATGAACATGCCCGAGGACGGCCGGGCCGTCGAGCTCTCCAACCCTTACACCGACCAGTATAACATCATGCGCACCTGGATCGCGCCCTCGCTCATGATCGTGCTCTCGAATAACCTGCACCGCGAGTACCCGCAGAACATCTTCGAAGTCGGTACAGTGGCGCATCTGGACAACTTCGAGAACACGGGCGTGAAGGAAGAGGAGCACGTAGCCTGTGCGCTATGCTATTCGAAGGCCGGCTTTAACGAGATAAAGGCCCGGCTTCAGGCGTTATGCTTTAATTTCGGCCGGGCGGACATTTTGAGGACCGTCGCCGTCGAGCACCCTTCGTTCATTCCTGGAAGGTGCGCGGAGATATGTATCGGCGATAAAAAATCCGGCATCATTGGCGAGGTGCATCCACAAGTATTGAAAAACTGGGGTATCGAGATGCCAATAGCGCTATTCGAGATGGAAGTTTCCTCCTTAAAATAGGCGAAAGAATAACTAAATTGTTATTATATTTTTCTATGTATGTGGGAAGTAATACTGGTCTATGTGACAAAATCTGGCAACACCAAGCTCATTGCTGAAGCTATCGCCGGTGGTGTCAGGTCCATGGGACTGGATGCCGAAGCCGTGAGCATGTGCGATATAGGGGTCGAAGAAGTACTTAGCTCAAAGGTCATTGGCGTCGGGTCGCCCACCTATGAGCATAAAATGCTTTCGCCCATCCAAAAGCTCCTTGATAGATGGGAAAACGCGGGCTGCGATGGAAAATTCGGCATAGCCTTCGGCTCCTACGGGTGGAGCGGCGAGGCGCCGCTGATGATCGCGGAAAGGATGCGGCGGCTGGGTTTCAAGGTTCTGGACCCGGTTCTCCGCATTCAGTACCGGCCGAACGATAAGGACATCGAGGCCTGCGAGCTCCTCGGTAAGGACATCGCCCGGAAGCTTAAGCGGTCGCTTATAAAAATATAGTAATTGAATTATCACAAAAGTATTATTGCTTATTAAAATAAAATAATTATGATACATATGGCCAGGCCAAAATTAGTGGTTGTTTACCTGAGTACCCAGGGTAATACGAAAAAAATGGCGGACGCGATAGCGGAAGGCGCAGAGGACCGGGGCGTGGACGCCCACTCGGTCAGCTTTTACGAGGCGGACATGGCCGAGCTCAGGGACGCCAGCGCCATTGCGCTTGGCAGCTCGACATTCTGGTACAAGATGCATGCCCCGATGGAGCACTTTATCGAGCGCATGGGCAAGGAGCTGGGCGGACAGCTCAAAGGCAAGGTCGGCGCGGCGTTCGGCTCCTACGGCTGGAGCGGCGAGGCGCCGGCGGACATCGCGAAGATGCTGCGGGCCCTGGGCATGGAGGTCGTCGACCCCGTGCTGCGCGTTCAGTTCGCCCCTACCGAGAAGGACCTGGAGGAATGCAAGCGGCTGGGCAAGGACATCGCCAACACGGTCAAAAAGGCAAAAAGAGCAGTAGGCTAACGATAAAAAAATACAAATACCTAATGCGTGGAATATAGACTGTTATCTTTAATTTATTGAAAGGAGGATTATTTTTTGTTCCCTAACAAAAAAGTTCAGGCACTCGTAGGCCAGAAGATACAGGTGGAAATGAAAGGCGAAAAGAACATCCTGGAAGGTACTCTGGTCAGTGCCGACGATTACCTGAACCTTCACATGACCGATACGACCGAGATCCAGAATGGCCAGAAGCTAAGGACCCTGGGCTCGGTAGTCCTTAGAGGCAACAACATCATCCTGTTAAATCCCGTGAAGGAGTAATCGGATTTTGAGCGAGGATGGCTTAGAGGAGAAGGCGCTCGCCCTTATCAAGACCCGACCCAACGGCGTCCTCCAGAGCGACCTGTGGAAAGACCTTGATATAGATAGCCGTAAGTGTTCCCGTGTCATCGCGAAGCTGGAGGCGGACGGCAAGATAAAGCGGACCTGGGAAACGGTGAAGGGCACACGGACATACCGCATCTCATATATGCCTCAGAAGAAAGAGGCGCCGAAGAAAGAGGTCGATTTCAGCATGATCATGGCCGCTGGCAAAGTCGCGCCCTGCATCGGCTGCACATACGAGTGCGAGCCCGACTATTGCCCCGACCTCGGGAACTGGATCGAGCTGCTCGCCCGCGAGCCTGTAAGGCCCGTAAAGCCCATTCTTATCCCGGAGGTTATAGCCGAACCCGAGAAAGAAATGGCCGCGGAGAGGCCCGCCCCGGTAAAGGCAAAGAAGGGAAAAGCGCCCGTCGAAATAGAGGAAATAAAGGAAAAGCCTGTGCCGCCAAAGGCGAAAAAGGCTAAGGAGCCGGTTAAGGCACCTGCAAAGGTGGCGCCAAAGGTACCGGTAAAAGCCCCCGTAAAAGCCGTTAAGCCCGCGAAAGCCGTAAAGCCGTCTAAGGAAGTCAAGCCGGTAAAAGAAGCGAAGAAGCCCTTGAAGGCACCTGCCCGAAAGGTGCCCATTAGCTCGAAGAAAGCGGCAAAAGAGCCACCTGCAAAGCCTGCGGCCCGTGTTAAGGCTGAGCCTAAGGTAAAACCTAAGGTTACCTCAAAAGTTATACTGAAGACTGCGGCCAAGGTAAAAAGCACTAAGAAAAAATAATTTTTTTACCATGTTGAATTAGCCCATGTCTCTTAAGTTTATAAAGGAATTGTTATCAAAATAGCTTATATTGCTGTTTCTGGGCTGCCGCAGGTACTTTAGCTGCAACAGTTTTCTTCGAGTATTCCAGCCATTCTTCCGGCGCGTCACGGCTGATGCCACCGTGCTCCGTGAGCCTGGCACGGACCTTTACGAGCGTCGGCGTATTGATCGCCACGCCTGATATGATCGCCTCGCCTTTAGCCAGTGCCGGGAGCTCGTCCAGGATGTCCTTGCTCATGGTCTCGATGCTGGCGGCGATCTGGTTCTTATCGATCGGGTTGATTATACGCATTGTAATCTGGGACATGCACTGGGAGAGGCAGTCGCTATCGAGCTTGGACGGCCGCTGGGAGACCATGCAGACGCCGATGCCGAACTTCCGGCCCTCCGACAGGATGGTCTTCAGAATATTTTTAGACTTAGCCTCGCCATTTTGCGGGGCGAAGCGGTGGGCCTCTTCGAGCACGACAAAGGCCGGATAGGGCAGGTATTTTTCATCCTTTTCATTATAATGCTGGTTAATTGTGCCTTCTCTCGCATCGAACAGCCGCCGCAGCAGTACCGCCGTGATAAGCTGCTGCTCCTTCTGGGACAGGCCGCTCAGGTCGAGGACGGATAGCTGCCCCACGCTGAACTGGTCCTTAAGCTGCATGTGCTGGAAGTCGTCGAAGATCGGGCGGCTCATGATGTTACTCTCATAGCGCCAGACGATGCCGTCGATGGTGGACTGGTTACTGTCGTTGCGCAGCGCCTGGATCTCGTTGAGCAGTTCGGCCTTCCGGAAGTCCGCCCTGTCGGGCAGCGCATAGTATGCCCTGGCAAAAAAAGTCTCCATCTTGTCCGTCATTTCCAGTATGCTCATGAAGTCGTCGAGCTTAAGCTCGGTGATCTTGATCTTGATGTTCTCCTTGCGCAGGACTTTGACCGTCGGGCGGTATTCCTCCTCCCGGAAGTCTTTGATATTTTGGAGAGCAGTAAGCGTTGAGTACTCGCCATGCGGGTCCACGACCAGCACGGCTGCCCGGTTGTTCGGGCGCATGAGCTCCTCTAGCAGGACGCCCACGGTATAGCTTTTACCGCTTCCCGTGGCCGCGATGATGCTCAGGTGCTGGCTGACCAGGTCTTTAACGCTTAAGACAACAGGCACGTCTGTGCCGAGGACCATCCCGATGGCCGCTGAGCCGCGCTGGCCTGCGGATGCCTTACTGACGTCTTTCAACAGCTCCTGGCCGGCCAGGTAGACGGATTCGCCGTTGTCCGGCATAGTCCTGGGATGCTTGAACTCGCCTATGGACTCGTTGAAGTATCCTACTATCGAGGCGGTGATCAGGTACTTATCGTAATCTTCCGTATCTATGCCGCTGAACTCGAGTATCGCTTTCGGATTCAGGTCACTATTCAACAGGAACTCGTCAGGGTATGGCTTCAGCGACTGGGCGTATTTGACGCGGCACAGGATAAAGCGGTCCGGCGTGACCCAGCGGTCCTGGTAGGCGATAAAGTCGCCGTTCTTCAGCTTCATGGACGAGATGAAGCGGATGTCGTTCTCTTCGACGCTCTGGACGTTGCCGATGGGCCTCATGCCTTATTCTCCGTATGCTTTTTAAGGGCGGCCAGCAGGGGCTTACATTCCGGCACGGCGGCGGCCACGTGATCGATTGCGCAGCAGAGCGTCTCGTTGTCCAGTGCCGACGACAGCTTTCGATAATATGAGAAGCTCGGCCTGCCGCCCGGCGTGTGGAAAGCCCTTATTTCCTCATTATCCATAAGCTCCACGACGTCGTTGACGACGGGCGCATAGCCCAGGCTTTGCGAGGCTTTACCGCCCTGCACGTTCCCGATGCCATGGATCGCCAGATAAGAGCTCCGGTAATCGTTGACGTAAGGAGCGAAGACCTCCTGCTTTTCCTCGGACAAGAATGGCAGCACGTCTTCCTTTATCTCGTGCTGCACGCCGGTCACGATGCCGATGACTGAGCCCTGCACAGTCTTTATCGACACGTACGTCCCGGCGGGTACTTTTGACGCCGGCATGTAGCCGTCGCTCTCCTCCAGCGGCACCTTCGCCATATAATCGGAAAAAGACTTAACCTGTACGATCGACCCTACCTTCATGCCTTATACACCTATAGCCTATAGGAGGGAGAAGTGAAAACGTTTTCGATTATGCATGGTGAAAGTAATTAATCGGTTATAAACCGATATATTATATAACGATATTTTATTAAACAAATAAATGCTTAAATAATATTTAGAGTTCGAGGGTGTTCACATGCTCGAGGGGTTATTAAAGAAGGAACCAAAAAAGGAATGTACGTGCCAGGAGATGGCCGAATCCGATCATACTATTATTTTATGTTGCTGCACTTGTGGAAAAAAGATTAAATACACTATACCTGACTTACAAACAGGGTATATGTTTACGAAAACCCCACCAACCGCTACTAAAAACATTATAAACGCCTATGAACTACCTCCATCGATCAAATTTTTATTGATGTTTAAAAATTGGGCTACGGTGGTAATAAATTTTGTTATTAGTCTGTTTTATAAAAAACATGATACACCAGACAACGGCAATGAAGGCCCGGTCTCCTTTTCAGGTTGTGTGTATCATAAAGCGTGTGATACCTATTATCGATTTAACTACCGGGTGGTAAATAAATGACCCCGGAAAAAATTGATATTACTGATAATGAAAAACACTTAAGAAATGCAGTACCACCCTGGGAGACTAAATGGCTGGATTATGGACAGGAGCTTATAAAAAATTCTCCCGGGCTTCTTAACGATACTGCGAAATCTCTACTATCGCTGGTGTCGGGTGTCCTTGCAATATATACTGGTGCAATAGCTCTCGTTGGTATTGACAATAAAACCTTTCCCTTCCCATGGAATTTATCGCTATTGATACCTTTTTTATTGTTTATCACCAGTATCTATTATAGTGTTCTCGTCCTTAATCCTCGACTTCTCCATTTTAAACCCGATGATATTGATAGTATCCGGGACTCATATAAAAATTCAGGCGATTACAAATACACCATATTAAAATGCAGCTTATATTTGTTCTTTATCGCGATGGCCTCGATAGCTATAATAATGATATTTTCTCCGGTAATTGCCAGTTTAACCGCAAAGACAACGATGGTCCAATTTTTCGTCCCTCCAGAGAATCAGACAGCATTCAAAAACCTGGGATTCACCGTCAATGAAAGCACCAATATGACGGGCCTGGTCGTATTAAAGGATGATACGGGATCGTTCTATTCGGTAATTCTAAATAATACAACCGTTGTCTTTGATAAAAACAAGGTCATCGGGGCTATTTATACGAAAGTTTGATTCAAGTGCTCCTTTTATTTATTTCTTTAGCGCTCTTGTATATCTTTATTTGATTCACTGCCGCGAAGTGATCCAGTATACGGCTAAACTGCCCGGCCTCGTCCTGGCTGATTGCTGTGTACTCGTGCGCCCGGTGGATGATATCCGGATAACCCGGACGTATAATGCATTCTGCCCTCACGACGTCGGCGATACGGTCAGTCAGGCCCTCGTCATAGGCCCATTTCGGGAACTCCACCTTCGAGGGCAGACCGCCAGATGCCTGGATATAAAAGAAGGCGACCGCATCCCTGTATTGCCCATACAGGTCCAGGACTGACTTATTCTCACGGCCTTTATCGTCCCGGTCTGAAGTGAAAACGCGAGTCCTGTCTGCCCAGTCGAGCCTTCCCCGGATGAGGTGTACGTCGGACAGGTGAGTAACCGGCGGCAGCCCGAAATATTTCTTCATCAGCGTGACGATGTCCTTGTTGAGCGGCATATCGGTATAGGCGGCGACAGGCGTTCTGGTTTCCCCGGAAGTCTTGAGGACGTTGACGATCGCGTCGACGTACTTTTTGCGTATCGTCTCGTCCGCCAGCTCGTTGATGAAAGAGAGAACAAGCGAGCCGTCTAAAAATACCAGGTTCCCGGGGCTAGAGCGCATGAATTTGCATATCTGCCCGCACTCGAGCTCGTGGCGCCTGAGCGACACTGGAGTTTCCGAAAAAGCCGACATGCCTTTATAGGCCTCGAATTCTGAGGGCGTAATCAGAGACATCTTATAGTCTGTCGAAAAGCCGTCGGTGCCCGTATGCTTATTGACCACCAGCCCGGCCTGGGTCAGCCCGATGGGCACGGAATAGCGACGGGAGGCGAAGACCTGGCTGCCGTCGACGGCCGCGATGGTTTTACCTCTCAACACTTCGAGGGCCCAGTCTGTAGCCTCAGTACGGTTAACGAATCTCTTTTTAAATGGCTTAAAGAGCGGGCCTTCTTCCAGAATTTTACTTCCCGAATATAGTGGAAGCCGTGCGTTCGCTTCCCTGCCGAGCGTATCCAGCATAGGCAGCTTCTCACGATATTTATCCAGGACATCGGACTCTTTCTGCTCGAAGTCCAGGATGTCGTCCTTCCGGTCCAGCAGTTCACGGGAGAGTAGCCTGAGATCTAGCATTTCGCCTCCTCACCTTGCTTTCGCCGTTCAGCTTTTCTATTTCTATGACATTCTCCAGGCTGGCGTTGAACGTATCGTCATGGGAGATGATGATCATCTGCCGGAAGTCCTTGATGCGCATGATCTCCTCGGCTAAATGTTCGCGGCGGCTTTCGTCCAGGTTCTGCGTCGGCTCGTCAAGGAAAACGATTTCACTGCTCGTAAGGATCTTCAGCACGGCCAGCCGGACAGCCAGGGCCGCGCTCATCTGTTCGCCGCCCGACAGCTGCCTGAAGGTCCTCTCCCGGCCGTCCTCGATCAAAAGAATGTCATAGTCCGCAGTCCACCGGATCTCAAAGCGCCGGTCGCCCGCTATCTCGCAGTACATGTCGGTCGCTTCCTTCGAGATCAGGTCGATGTAGACGCGGATGACCTCAGGGCCGGCCATGCGTATAATTTCGCGTGCCCTTTCGACGAAAGCCAGATAATCGATCTCGGACGTGCGCTTTTCCTTCATGGACGCCATCTTTTTCAGGCTTTCTTCGATCGCTCCCAGCTCTTTATTTATGGCCCCGATGCGGCTACCGGCCGCCTCGATCTTCGCTCCCAGGGAAGCAAGCTCCGCCCTGAGCTTTTCACAAGACGATCTGGCGGAGGCATGAGCGTCTGTGTCATAGCCTGCCTTTGTCTCCTGTAGGGCGTTTTCGATCGCTTTCAGCTCGGCCTCCTTATTCTCGAGTGCGCCTGCCGCCGAATCAAGCTCCTTTTGGCGCTCCGTAGCCAGGCCGGCTATCCGGATATTCTGCTGATACTCGTCGCAGGCGGGCTTGAGCCTGCGCAGCTCGTCGTTGACGGCCTTGAGCCGGCTTTCGAGCGCAGCGAAAGCGCTTAAGCCCGGTACGAGCTTAACCTGCTCTCCCTGCTTATCGGCCATCAGCGCCTGAAGCCTCTTATGCTCGGATATCCGTTCGCTCTTTTTCTTCAAGGCCTCTTTTCTCGTGTTGAGCAATAGCTTCGGGTCCTTCAGCGCTTTCTGCCCTTCCAGTACAACTTTAAGGCTCTCTTCCAGGCCCGTCTTAAGGGCCGTAATACGGGAAATCTCCGCGTTATAATAGCTCTGGAAATCCGTAACGCTCTTACATTCGACGCCAGACATGACGGGGCACATCTTGCCTTTTACCGTCTTCAGAGGCTTCATCCGCTCCCGGAGCTGGGTCAGCTCGTGGTCCCTGGAATTGATCTCCGACATGAGGCGCCTGGCCTCGGCATCCAGCTTATCCTGCTCGAGCGCCTGCGGCTCTAGCGTCTTTATCTCCAGCTCAAAAGTCTCCATCTCTTTGAGCGACCGCTCGCATTCTGCCAGTTTCACGCCCAGCTCGCGCATCGAGGCGTTAATGTCGTTCGACTTCTTCAATAGCTCGTCCCGTTCAGCCCGCTGTTTTTCCAGGGCTTCTTTTTCCGCCGCCTTCGATGAGTATAACTTGAAAGCCGCCTCATTCTGCTCCAGCTTTCGCAGAGCCTCTTCCGAATTTTTAAGCTCGGCCTTTATGCGGTCGATATAGGCCCGCTTATACAGGGCATCCGTAAAAACGACTTTTCGCTTACTTTCCAGGTCGCGCAGAGTATTTTCCATGCCGTCGTAGCGCTCTTTTTCCTTTAGCGCGAGCCGTATCTGTCCGTCTTTTTCCCGCTGCTCGCCCTTCAATGAGGATATGTGCCCTTCCAGCCCTTCTTTTTCGAGCTTCAGCGCCTCTAGCGGCTCGCTTTTTCCTTCCAGGTACCGTATTTCCTTCTCCATCTCATCGATGCTGTCTTTTACATAATTCTTCAACGAGAGAAGGTTTTTATGGGCCGTGGCATATTCGTCTATGCGCAGCAGCGGGTCGAAGATGCCTTTCCTCCTGCTGGCGCTTTCAAGGAACTCCGAGACAAATGTGCCCTGAAGTACGCCAACGGCGTTCTCGAATAGCGAGCGGAGCTGGCTTATATCGGGCACCCGGTACCCCAGGATTTCGCAGAGCTTCACGCCCACGTCTTCCTTGCCCTCCATCTGGATGCCGTTCTGTCCGCGTATCGCGTAGGATTGCGAGGAACCACACTTGCGGGTGATGGTATATTCGATATCGTCCATCCCGACGATGGTCACCGAGACCTCTCCCGACTTTTCGCCTTTACGCACGAACTCGTCCTGTTTATAGGGCAGCGAGTCGAAGAGCGCATACCCGATGGATTCGAGGACCGTGGACTTGCCCGCGCCGTTAAGGCCATGGATGCTGGTAATGCCTTCGCTGAATTCGATGACGTCCTCGCCGTAGCTCTTGATGTTCTTAAGCGAGACCTTTTTAATGATCATTGTCCCTCACTCCAGTCGAGAGACCGTTGTCCGGCCTTTTGCGCCTTTTTCCCGTGCTTTCTTGCCGGCTTCGCAGGGATCTCCTGCTCGGGCTGTTTAACGATGACCTCGGCTGCAAGCGGTACGTCTTGAGGCTCTGGCGGGGCGTTTTTCACTTCGGCGTGGATCTTACGTACCATCTCGTCAAGCGTTTTCTCATCGGCGCCTTTCACTGCCAGGTTCTTTACATCCGCGAGCGAGGCAGCGAAGAGGTCGCTGTTTCCTGAGAGAACGCTGTCGGCCCTTGCGAGGCGGCGGAAGACCTCCCGCTCGATGCTGGCACGGTCAAACGCGTCGGATTCAAGGTACGCTATCCTGAACTCGTCGTTCATCAGGTCGAAGCGCACGTCAACGTAGAGTGCGTTCGACTGCTTTTTAATGGTCTCGATGACTGTATCGATGTTAAGGTGAGACCTGTCAAAGCTAAGCGTCCCTTTCATTATGACATTTATGACAGGGGTTTCCCATTTGCCGTATCTTGAAAGCTTTTCCAGGATGGCGTCGATAAGCGTATCGGGGTCCTTATATTCATCGACCTTTATGGGTAAAACAATGAATTTTCTAATGTTCAGGGGGACGAATTTCGTTCCCCTATCCGTAACGTGATAAATGCCTTTAAGCTCACTGGCCTCTGTGATGGAACATGTATCGGGAGCACCCGGGTTGAAAACCCAATCGTCTATCTCGTATCTGCTATGGTAATGCCCCAGGGCAAGATAATCGACGGTGCCCTTGAGCTGGCAAAGGTCCTCATAGGTCACGTCGCCGGCAATGCCGTATTTCATTTTGCCCTGCACGCCCGCGTGCAGCATCAGTATGGTTTTTTCGGGCGGCGATTGCGCATTAATGGCCGTGATCTCCTCTTTTATTCTTGGTATCGCCGCAGAGGTCATGGAGCCGGAAAAGCCCAGCCCGAATATCCGCGTCTTCCCGACGTCCACGAAGCCGCCCATGAGGTTGCCATCGTAATTTTTAATTACCTTGAGCAGGCCTTCCCATTCGAGCGACTCCAGCCAGGACATGCCATCCTTTAAAAATCGGCGGTCGTGGTTTCCCTCAATGGCGATGCAGGGAATGCCGGCTTGCTTTAACAGCGATAATACGTGGTTTGCCTGGATGAACGTGGGGGCGTTGATACTCCGCTTGTCAAAAAGGTCCCCGGTGATCAGGACGAATTCAACTTTATTGGCGATGGCATACTCGACGGCCTGCTTAAATGTCTGGCCGAAGTCTATAAAACGCTGCTCCAGGTCGTACTGCCTGTAGCCCAGATGCATGTCCGCCATGTGTATGAAGTTCATCAGCAATACCAACCGATTTTATGGCTCGCCCGTATAAACCCTTAACGAGCTAGCATAGTGAAACTATTATCCCGGTTAATATCCTGCCACGGCCTTCATGTATCTTGCGGTATGGTTTCGTGGGGCTGTATTTTAGTTTCCAGGTAGTCGAGGCGTTCCTTCGTGCGGGACAATGCGAGCGCCAGGCCGGCGTTATTATACCGGGCGGCCTCCTCGCCGATGGCGGCCCAGCGGACCGATATCTCGTGTAAACGCTTTGCCCGGGCCCTTTCGGACTTTTCGTCCTTGATCTCCGACTTGATATTCGCTTCGAGCCGGTCGATGCTTTTTTCGAGGTTCGAGAGCTTTTTTAGAACGGCCTTGCCGTCCAGCAGGCTTTCGACCGTGTTAAGCGATCGGGCCAGCTCTTTGCCCGTGCCGGTCAGCTTAACGTACTTCATCCGGCTCTCGCTTATGAGCTCGATCAGCCCGTAAGCCTCCATATCCGAAAGGATGTTGGTCGTATGCCCGAAGGTCGTGTCCGCCTCTTTCATTAAGATCGAGATGTACGGCTTGTCGATACGGCTGGCGGCCAATAAGATCTGGCAGGGCTTTTTTTGCAGGAACATCTGCTTGATGTCTTTCGCGTCCTTTGGCATGGTATCGCCTCAGATGGTCAACGGTTCTCGCTCTCCGGAGCAGGCCCATTCGACGAATCGCTTCGACGGATACTCGTGCAGCGCCGAGGCGACGATGCGGCCTTTACCATACTTCTTATAGACCAGTACGGGCCTGCCGTCATCCAGCGCCATGACAGTATCGCCATCGTGTTCTGTGAAGTAGCCATCGCAGTCCCTTTCCCCGGGCTCGACGAGCAGCGCGGCCGGGCTGCCCTGATCAATAAGTCTGACGTTCCTCGTCTTGAACTGCATTTTATATTTGAGCTTCATGGGGAGCCAGTCATACTCGTAGCCATCCCACATAGCGCCGAATGCCAGCACTATACCCCCATTCTCGATGAAGCGGGCTATCTTTTCCCTATTCCGTTCCAGCGCCGGTAATATTTTATAATATTTGGGGTCTGCGAATCCCGACGGCACGATGAGCAGCTTAGTAGGCTGGCAGAAGGGCGAGCCGAACGCCTGCGGTACGATCTGCATGCAGGTGAAGCCGAATTCCCTGAAGACAACATCGAAGACGTTGCCCCTGTCCGATATAAAAGCCGCGTCCGCCACGTTATCTCACTTCATTGCCAACGTATTTAAGATTTTTTCTCAGGCAGCCGATTAAGATGGGTCTTCAGTAAAACCGTCCACTGTGGCCACGGCTAGCACTGCAAACGTATCTCTGGCTAATTAATAGTAATTATAATATATTAATAACACGTTAATATTCACCGGGGGTATGGATAAATGGATAGTGCGCTATTTCCGGATATGGACCCGGAGAATATGGCGAGGGAGGAGCTCATTACATCTTTTTACCGGCTGAAGGCTTTCGTAGAAAAATACCGGCGCTCGGAAGAGGCGCTGCGTATGGACGAGGCCCGGCTTGAGGCGCTGCTGGCGCTGAACGACAGGGCCGCTTCTTCCGAGGAGGATATTATCGCTTTTGCACTGGAAGAGGCAATACGCCTGACGGGCAGCCAGATCGGGTGGATGGGCGCCTTAAGCCCGGATGAAAAGATGCTGATAATGCATAGCTGGTCGAAGGGCACTCAAGAGGAGTGCGGCATCCTTGACCGGCCGCACTCGGTCTGTATAGAGAATGGCGGCCTCTGGGTCGAGCCCATTTTACGGAGAAAGCCGGTAATTTTTAACAATTACGATCATCTCCGTGCAAAGAACATCCCGTACGGCCACATACCTATCACGCGTTTCATGGGCATACCGGTCTATGATAGCGGGCGCATCGTGGCCGTTGCCGAAGTTGGAAATAAGGCATCGGATTATGACACGTCCGACCTGCGCCAGCTTACGCTTCTCATGAGCGGCGTCTGGAGGATCATCATGCGAAAGCGCACCGAGGATGCGCTTTCCGAGTCGAAGGCCCAGGCGGAGCTGTACGTGGATTTCATGAGCCACGACATTAATAATATGAACCAGGTCGCCATGGGATTTCTGGAGCTGGCGATGGAAAAGCTGAACGCGGGCGGCGGCCTGGAAAAAAGTGATACGGTACTCCTGGAGAAGCCGATAGAGACAATGCGGAACAGCGCCCGGCTCATCGATAACGTGAAGAAGCTCCAGCGCCTGAAGGCCGGTACGCTGGTGCCGGCGGTCATGGACATCGGCGAAGTGCTCCGGCAGGCTGCGGACGATGCCAGGCATAAGCCGGATCGGCATATACGCGTCGACTATGAGCCGGTCTATGGATGCTTCGTAAAGGCGAACGAACTGCTTAAAGACATTTTCGCGAACATCCTCGGTAACTCCATCAAGCATTCAAGCCCCGAAAAGCCGCTGAATATCGCCATCCGCGTATCTTCTTCGAACCACTGGCACCGTATCATTTTTGAAGATGACGGGCCCGGCATCCAGGATGGCCGTAAAGGCGAGGTTTTTTGTCGGCTGTCACTGGGAAAAATGAGGTCAATGGGGACGGGGCTGGGCCTGGGGCTCGTGAAGACGCTCGTAGAAAGCTATCAGGGCCGCATATGGGCTGAAGACCGGGTGCCCGGGGACTATCGGCGTGGCTGCCGTATCGTGGTGGAGCTGCCCGAAGCCTGTTGAAGACCGAAATCATTTATACGGGCGCCGCTTATCTGACTGTAATGCTCGTCACGCGCAAATGCCCGACATGCGGAAGCCTCGACTGTATCCGGCCCGCCGACGAGGTCCTCCGGCAGGCTTTTACGATTTACGCCCCCTGTCCACAGTGCCGGGGCGATAAGCCGCTGGATAAGTTCACGCCCCTCGTCGAGCTTGGCCTTGATATCGACACTAATTATGGGCGTTGTCCTTTCTGCGGCAAGCGCCACCTGGACTATGTCATGGCCCACGTGCTGGATATCCTGATCAAGGAAGGGCAAAAAGACGCGAGCGCGGCGCTCAAGGACGTAGGCACGCCGCTGATCGTGTTCGGCGCGACGATGACCGAAGCTCCGCATCTGCACTCGAAGAGCGTCGTCATGGTTGTCGACCGGGTCAATAAGGCCGTCGCCCGGCGCATTCTAAAAGAGGTTCCCGAGATCAAGGGCGTGTTGAAGCGAAAGGGGAATCCTTCCGATAGCGTCGGCATCCTGGACATAGGCTCGAACCCGCACGTATACGAGCTGATGGCGGGCTGCGACATGAGGGCCGATGTCATATCCTGCATGCTGGGCGACGTTTGCCTGTACCGGGGCCAGGCCGACTGCCATATCGAGTTCTGGCGTAATAATTCCGTAAAGATCAAAGCCATCGAAAAGCTCTTCCTGGACGGGCTGCTGGACGACGGCGTCATCGTCGACGGCTTCGCAAGCGTCGGGACGCTGGGTCTTCTGGCTGCAATGGGCGGGGCAAAAAAGGTCGTCCTGAACGATGCATGGCTTCCCGCCATTAAGAACCTTTTATTGAATATCGAGTTGAACAGCGACGCCCTGGGCGTCGAGGTCGAGCGTATCGTCGATCCCTCCACATTACCCCGGGTCGGCGACGAGCCGGTACTGGTAGCGAAGGCGTCTGGCAATGTCGAGCTGGACGTCTATTTTGGCGACTTCCGGAAGCTGGATAAGGCTGTAAGATCCTGCGACGTCTGCATCATCGATACATTCCCTGGAGTGGACCCTGGGCCGTTCGCCAGCCGGTGGAACGGAATAGCCAGGAAGAAGGTCATCACGCTTTAAAGCATTTTTTATGATATCGAAAACCGCGGAGGCATAAGGCTTGTCGCCTTCCGGCATCTTCAGCTCTTTTTTCAATTCAGGTCCATGCGGCGAGTAAAACGCCATCGTGACAAAGAATATCCAGCACGACCCCAGCCCGATCGATTCGGCGGCGATCAGCATGTTCTCGGTAGCGGCGGCGCAGTCCGTATCGAGGGGTACGGGCGACTTCTCGTGACCGGAGACGATGACGAGTGTTGGCGCACCGTTGAGGCAATTGAACTTCTCATTATTCCCGAGCGCCTGGAGATGCGGCATATCTATCTGCTTCGCCGCCTCTTTCGCCGCTGGTCCAGCATTTCCTTATTTTGGACCACCGTAAAATGCCACGTCTGGTCTCCCGCGTTCGGAGCGTACAGCCCCCGCCTCGAGGACGGCTTCTAATTCTTCATCCTTGATTTGTTCCTCCCTATAGCTACGGATGCTCCGGCGCTGCTTGATGATCTTTAATGTCTCGTTTGCGATCATATGCTCTCATACCCATTTAGCGTTCTTTACAAAGCGCACTCCCATATCGAACGCCTTCTTGCATTCGAGCGGGAATACTTCCTCGTGCCTCTTTGCCTTCGCCGCGGGGTCGAACGAGGACGCGACGTATTTCGAGTAGTCGTCGAACTGGAGCGTATCGTAAACGGCCAGCGATTCCGATGAGCCGAACATTCTTGCCAGCAGCATCTCGATCATCTTAAAATTGGAATCATAGCCCATTTCCTTTACCCGTATCTCCGGAGCTCCCAGCGTGTATATCATCCCGGTCTGTATTTTCTTTTTAAATAGCGACGATCTTTCCACGTCATAAACCAGGTATGGATATATCAGCCGCTCCAGGAACGACTTCATCACGCCTGTGACATACCCGATGTAAATTGGCGATCCCATGATGATGGCATCTGCCTCGGCGGCCTTTTTGAGGGCCGGCGTGAGGTCGTCTTTTAAAGCGCATTTACCGTAGCTTTTACCGTTCTTTCTTTTGCAGGCGAAGCAGCTATTGCACCCCTGGAAGTTCAGATCGTACAGGTGTACGAGCTCCGTATCCGCGCCTTGCGAGGCAGCGCCATCCAGGGCATTCTTCAGCAGAGTTGCCGTGTTCCATTCTTTTCTCGGGCTTCCGTTAAACGCCAGTACTTTCATCGTCACACCTTTGATGGCCATTTTATCGGACTTGTACGGGTCAAAACTACATAAGCTTGTTACTTTAATATACTCGTAATGCCTTAGTGTGTGTGGTAATCTCCTATGGCAAAAGTCATCGGCATTGTCGGAAGCCCGCGCCCCGTGGGCAACACGCGCTATCTCGTGAACGAAGCGCTGAAGACCCTGAAGCAGGAAGGCATCGAGGTCGAACTAATTCCCCTGGACGACAAGCGCGTCGCGCCCTGCGAAGCCTGCAACGCATGCGGTGAATTACTAAACTGCCGTATCGAGGACGACTTCCAGGAGATCTTCGAGAAGATGAAGGCCGCGGACGGCATCATCGTCGGGAGCCCCGTCTACTTCGGCTCCGCCACGCCCCAGATCATGGCCCTGCTCGATCGGGCCGGCTACGTTGGCATGAAGACGAGGGCTTTCGAGCATAAGGCCGGCGCTGCCATAGCCGTCGCCCGCCGGGCCGGCGCAAACTTCACCTTCGCCCAATTAAACTATTTCTTCTTCATCAACGGCATGATCGTGCCCGGCAGCACCTACTGGAACGTGGGCTACGGCCTGGACCCGGAGGACGTGAAGGATGACGAAGAGGCCGTTCGCACAGTACGCAACCTCGCGATGAACATGGCATGGCTCATAAAGAAAATAAAGGCGTGAAGATACGGCAAGCGCAGCTCGACGATGCACCGGGTATCAGTGAAATACACCGGTCCCATATCGGGCGCTGGTACCGCAGGCTCGACGGGGAGCAGGTGGACGTGCCATACAATAATCTATCGTCGGGCGAGCACTGGGGCTTCGGCGGCCCGTGGATGAGCGTGGAGACCTGTTCGGTACATCTTAATAATCTTTTATTGCAGCACCAGTATCCGTTCGTAGCCATGGATGGCGATGACTTAGTCGGCGAAATAGAGCTGTTTTCAGGTAGCGAGGGAGCAAATTACGGGAAAAATTTGCACATAGGGCTCCTTTACGTGCGAAAAGGCCATACCGGCGAGGGTATCGGCAGCGCCCTCGTCAATAAGGCGTTCCTGTTTGCCGAAAGCCACGATTGCGATACCGTGACCGTAGCCTCTACCGCGGCGAACCTGGGCTTCTATGAGCAATGCGGCTTCAGTCTCGAGGGCACAATGATCGAGCTCGAAGCCATGACAAAAGAATACGACGTTGATATCGTTCCCATAAAGCCTCCCATGAGCCTGTGGTCCTTCACGCGGGGCATACCCATGCCTGTGGGGCGCTATCAAAGCTCTGCCTTCCACGTTTTCGAGCAGCTTGACCGGTATGCCATCCCTGAATTTCTTAATGTCCGCCGTGATCGTGCCTTCGTGAACGTTAACAGGCATCCGTCCATGTTCGCCTTCACGCGCTATGACAGCTTGCCGGCGAGGGCGGACGTATACGTCTGGTCGGACGCCGGTGCCGAAGCGGCCATAAAGGCTGCCCTTACGCTTCTCCATAAGGGTGGCGTCGAGTACGCAACTATTTTGCTGGCGGGAGACGACTATTACGCGATGGCGGACGAAGTTGACGCCGCGGTCAAAGGTTCGAGGGGCTCGCTATTACGAAGATTAAGGAATTAAAGGCCAACGAAATCGGGGAGATCGGGATAATCCGGCGCATCGCGAAGATCCTGGATTCCGGCTATCTGGGCGACGATTGCGCGGTGCTGGAGGACGGCGGCGATTACCTGGTCGTCACGACCGACATGCTCCACCGGACAACGGACTTCCCGAGGGAGATGTCGGGCGAGGACGTCGGCTGGATGAGCGTGGCGGTGAGCCTGAGCGACGTGGCCTCGATGGGCGCCCGCCCCATCGGCGTGGTCGTCGCAATGGGCTTGCCGGGCGATACGGCTGTCGATTTCATCGACGGGCTGGCCCGGGGCATGAGGGACTGCGCGAAAACCTATGGTACCGACATCGTAGGCGGCGATACTGACCAGCACGCCGAGCTGACCCTGGTCACCACGGCCCTGGGTCGGGTGAAAAAGGATAAGCTCAAGCTCCGCTCAGGCGCCAGGGTCGGGGACCTGTTATGCGTCACCGGATACCTGGGCACGCCGGCCGCCGCCTATAAAGCCCTTATCGAAGGCAGGGAAGCCCCGGAAAAGGATAAAAAAGTGCTCATAGAGCGCTTCTTCCGGCCGAAGCCACGGGTCGAAGAAGGCATGCGGCTGTCTAACTATAAAGAGGTCACCGCCATGATGGACGTCAGCGACGGCCTCGGCAAATCAGTATACGAATTATCGAACGCAAGCAAAGTCGGGTTTTTAGTCGATGCCGACCGGCTTCCGCTGCTCGAAGCGACCCGCCGGCTCGCAAAAAGCCGGGAAGAGCTGCTGGATATGGCTGTCTGCTTCGGAGGCGAGTTCGAGCTGCTGTTCACACTGGACCCCTCCGGATTGGATAAGGTCAAGGATGTCGATTTCACCGTCATTGGCAGGACCGTCGAAGCAGGGCTTACGCTCGACGACCGGGGCTCGATGAAGCCAATTACCTGTAAGGGCTATGAGCACCTAAAGAAAAAAAGAGATGACCTGCACTAGTACGGTCACTCTGGCTCGGTGCCCTTTTTACCCGCCAGGAAGTCCGCCGGGTTCTCCCGCACTTCGGGTATGCAGTACCCGCAGACGTTGAAGTTCGTGCCCGCGAACTGGACCGTGTCGCACCTGTCCGAATGCCGCCGGCCGCACGCGTCGCAGACGGGGTAGGCCGGGTTCGTCTCGCTGAGCCTCTTGATGTCGGCCATGAAGTTCGCCGGGTTCGAGCGGGCCCTCTCGGCGCAGTCGCCGCATACCTTATATTTCGTGCCGCCGATGTCCAGCATCTCTCCCCTCGCCGAGTAATCGGTGCCGCATACCATACAAACTGCCATAAATCTTCCCTCTAACAATTTTTACGAACGTGGATACTTAATGTTCTCCAGTAAAAGTCGCGGCGAGAATATTTTCACGGCGCCCGTGCCTCCTGCCTTATCTACTCCCCCGCGCATGGGTCGACTATGCAGGGCATCCTGGTCGATACCTGGCACCGGCCGTCCGCGGACGGCCGGCCCGGGGCGTACTTGCTGTGGATACGGACGGAGGGTGGCATAGTCTGCCTGGAGGACAGGGACTTCCGGCCGTCCTTCGCCGTCATACCGGAGAGAAACGCCGCGCTGGTGGAGAGCGCCGTGGCGCAGCACGAAAACGTCTCCCGGATAGAGACGAGCCCTCGCTACCAATCCATCTACGCCGCGGAGCAGGTGCCGGTCATCCGGGCGTTCCTGCTGGACGAGCGTAAGGCTGAGGAGACCATGCGGGAGATAAGGCAGCGCTCTCCCGCTAACGTGAGCTTTGCCGAGGCGAAGCTCCTTCCCGGTCTCCAGTGGCACTACCTGCGGGGCGTCCCGCCCCACTCCATCGTGGACTTCGAGGCCCGGGAGGGCATATTAAAGGCTATATCAGCAGCCGGCCCATGCGATACGTCGAAGCTCCGGGTGCTGGCCGTGAACTGTACGTTCGGCCCGGCCGACCCGGCGAAGTGCCGCCTGATATCCATTTCCTTATTCGACGGCACGGCCGAGACCGTGCTGAAAGGGGCCGAGGCCGTCATGATCAAGGCCCTCCAGGAAGCGCTGGACGAGCGAGACCCGGACGTCGTGGCGCTGTTCGACGCGGACAACATGCAGCTTCCGCTGCTCGGGCTGCGGGCGCGGGCGAACGGCCTGACATTGCGTTTCGGGAGGGTGCCCTGGAGCACGGGCCTGCATGCCTCAAATGCCCGGATCACGCACTGGCAGGCGGCGCAGGTACGGGCGCCCGGGCGGGTCATCCTCGACCTGTGGAAGGACGCGCGCACGGACGCCGACCTCAAGCGCACCGACCTGACTCTCGACTCCGTCTACGATAAGGAGTTCTCCGGCCATGCCGAAAAGAGCGAGGCGGCCAGGGTGTACGAGCTGGCCGTGGAGCGCCTGCCCATGTTCACGTCGTGGTGCCAGCGGTGCATGATGCCCCTGGACAGCGTGTGCCGGGAAAAGCACGGCTTCATGAACGCCTCCATGGTGAACGCCGCCCTTATAGGGACGACGGTCATACCCGACACGGCCGAGTACCCGGAGGGCTTCAAGACGCCCCTGGTGGAGTCGGTCAAGGAGAACGGCGGGCTCGTCATCACGCCCGTGGCCGGCCTGCACGAGGACGTGGCCATACTGGACTTCGCTTCGCTTTTCCCCCGCATCTTCGTGAAGCACAACATCAGCCCCGAGACCATCAACTGCCGCCACGAGTATTGCCGAGAGCACGGGGAAAAGGTGCCTTTCCTGGGCTTCCACATCTGCGCCCGGCGCCGGGGCGTCTATCCCGAGGTGTTCGGCCGGGTGCTGGAGGAAAGGGACCGGGTGAAGCGGGCGATGAGCGAGCTCGACCCGGCGTCGGCGGAGTACCGGAAGCTGGACGTGCTCAGCCGCTCCCTGAAGATGCAGCTCGTGAGCCCTTACGGCTACATGCAGTTCGCCCTGAATAATTTCCGCACCGTGGACGGCAACCGCTCGGTGCCGGCCTTCGGCCGGTATTATCTGCTGAAGGCCCGGGACATGGCCGAGGAGGCGGGCTTTAGCGTCATCTACGCCGATACCGACTCGCTCTTCCTCCACCGGAACAGCCCGGCCCGGGATTACCGGGCTTTCAGCGAGCGGATAACGAAAGAGCTCGGCATGGAATTAAAACTCGAGCACGTGTGCAGGTGGGTGCTTTTCCTCCCGGAGCGGCCGGGATGCTCGAAGGGCCTCAAGAAGAAGTACTTTGCCAGCGTGGACGGCGAGCCGCTGGTCAGGGGCCTCGAGGTGCGCCGGCAGGACCGGGCGCGGATCGCCAAAGACACGCAGGAGACAGTGCTGGAGATGCTGGCCGCCGCCCACGATAAGAAAGAGTTCGCCGAGGCCGTACCGGCGGCCGTCGCATACGTCCGGGGGCAGGTAGCCCGGCTCGTGGGCGGCCACGTGCGGGCCGACGACCTGGCGATCATAAAAAAGCTGTCACGGCGCCCCGAGGAATATAAGGCGATGCCCCACCATTGCGTGGCCGCGGAAAAGCTAGCCGGCAGCGGGCGCCGGGTCCGGGTGGGCGGCAAGATCGAGTACGTGGTCACGGGAAAGAATCGTGCCGTGCCGCTGGAGATGGCCCGGGAAGCGCCGCTTGCATACGACGTGGACGCGTACGTGGATAACGTCGTGCGGCCGGTCTACATGCTGCTGCGCGAGTTCGGGGTCCGCTACGAGGACCTGCTGCCAGGGAAGAAACAGGCGAGGCTCGATAGGTTCGTACAGGGATGTAGGGCGTGATCATTTGCCGCGTGATATGGGCCTGGCGAAACAAAAGTTATAGGCCTGGCCGTTAAACTCAAGATAATTCTGAGTGACTTCTACCGGTATGCTTGTGCCGTCCTTTGTCAGGTGCCCGGTCTCGAACTTACAATATTTTATCTTATTAAGCTTCCCGAACTGGCGGGGTATGTTACTGGCCTTAATGTTCTTGTCGACGTCGGTGACGCTCATGCTCTGTAGCTCTTCCCTCGTGTAGCCGAGCATGCGGCATGCGGCGTCGTTCACGTAATAGAAGCCTCCGTCCGGCTTCACCCAGTAGATCGCTTCTTCCGAGTGGTCGATGGAGAACTTCATGAGCTCGAGCGTCTCTTCCATCTGCTTCCGCATGGTAATGTCCCGTACGACGCCTATATATCCGGCAAATTCGCCTTTTTCATCGTATACGGGTGAGCCGTTCACTTCTATGGGGTGGATACTGCCATCCTTATGGTATAAGAGGAACACTATAAGGTTATACATCCTGGGTAGAGCGTACGCCTTCGTGTAGTATTTTAGGTATTTCGCTTTTTCATCTTCCGGCATGAAATCCAGGATCGTCCTGCCCACGACATACTCCGGCTCGTATCCGAGGATATCCCTGACCTGGGGGCCGACATAGGTGATGCGTCCCTCGTTATCCGTTTCCCACGCGATGTCGTTGATGTTCTCCATCAGGCCGCGGAACTTCTGCTCGCTCTGGCGCAGGGCCTCTTCCGCCTGCTTTTGCTCGGTGATGTCACGGACAATGGCGGACAGCATATAGCCCTTATCCGACTTGATCGGGAAGATGTTCGCCTGTACCGTGAGCTGTGAGCCGTAGGGCATCTGGATATCGAAGATGTTCAGCCGGTGCTTCATCGACGACTTCCCGGACATTAGAAAATTCAGAACGAACTTCTTGAGCGATACCGGCGGCCTGTCCGGCAGTTGGGCATACGCCCGGATGAAGAATGGGATCTCCCAGACATTCTTGCCGATGACATTCTCCCGCTTAGTATTGGTAAGCCGGGACATGCTCTCGTTATATTCGATGACCGCGCCCTTCTCGTCACACAGCGTAATGCCGTCGGTCGACTGCCCGATCATGCCCCGGAACTTGTGTTCACTTTCCCGCACTGCGTTCTCGATGCGGCGCCGTTCGGATACGTCACTCATGATGATAGTAACGCCTTTGCCGCCATCGTCGAAAATCGTTGGTATATATTTGACCGAAAAGTAGACCTCGTCGGCGCCCCGGCGATAGCTCGTATCCTGTGTCTGCTCCTTTCCTTCGAGGGATTCACCTATATGCTCCAGGATATTCCTGGTCATTGGCATATGGTTCATATAATTTTCGATGTTCCGATTGATGGCTTTCTCACGGGTCAGGCCCATAGTCTCCAGGAACTTATCGTTTGCATTCCGGATGAGCAGGTCCTTATCGACGATGACGATAGCGTCCGAGGAAAAGCTCAGCATGGCGGAAAGGGGAACACGCTGGGATAAGTAGTAGACCTTTGAGGGGCCGAAAGACCTCATATCGACGTGGCCTGACGCCACGAGCACTTCCAGGTACTTGGCCACGGAATGCCGGTTCATGCCGACCGCCTTCGAGATCTCCGTAACGGTAATACCGCGGGGGCTCTCTTTAAGCACATCCTTGATGTCCAATAGCTCTTTCCTGTTAACATCCATGCCTGTATACCCGTTAGTAATTTATGCTTATATTATCGCACTCATCATTTATAATTGTTATACCATGTTGTTGTACTATGTTGTTATACTATTTTGTTATCCAATGACCGACAATTATAAATATAATAATGTATAACCAGGCATCGATTATGCCCCCTAGAAATTAGTGAGGCGGGTGCGTGAAATCGTACCTGTCTCATTAATTTCATATTTTAGGCAAACATCGCAACTTTTCTTATATCATTCCCCTGGCACCCATATTCTATCTAATTTAACGTTTATAGGTTAAAAACAGGCGATATTAAAAGCTAATTTTGCAATTAATACCATATTTTATGATAATTTATAAAAATATTCAAAAAATTGAACTAAAAAAGCATATAATCAAATATAATTCGTCTATTCAGGAAAGTATTTAAAATATGCAGGAATTTCTAGGCATACAACCACCGGGAGGGGTAACTAATTAAAAAACTATTACTAACCGCCGTGATCCTCTGTGCAATTTTGCTGGCCGGCACCGGGCTCGTGACCGCGAGCTCTCCCGCCGCAAGGAATGCCGACAAGATGAGCAATACGTATGTCGTCGTCTTTAACGACAGCGCTAACTCATTCGGCGCGTTAGACGACCGGGTGGCGTCATTCGCAACAGACAATAACGCTGAAGTACTCTACACTTATGACACCATCCATGGCGTTGCCATCAGTCTACCCGATGGCAATGTCGATAAGCTGAAAGAATTATCGAACGTCAAATACATCGAAAAAGACATAACGTTCAATGTTTCCCTGGACGATGCGACGGGCATTATCGGCGCCCCCCAGCTCTGGGACACCGGCTACACAGGCAAGGGCGTAAAAGTGGCGCTCGTGGATACGGGCATCGACGCCGGCCATCCCGATCTGAAGGGCAGAGTCGTGGGCTGGAAGGACTTCATCAATAATAATCAAACGCCCTACGACGACTTCGGCCACGGCACCCACTGCGCCGGCATCATCGGCGGCAGCGGCGCCGCATCTGGCGGTAAATACAAGGGCGTCGCCCCGGATGTGCAGTTCATCGGCGTCAAAGTCCTGGGCAAGGACGGCTCCGGCAGCCTTTCCGCCATCATGAAGGGATTAGACTACGCCGCGAACAGCGACGCGAAGATCATCTCAATGTCGCTGGGCTCGAACGAGCACTCGCAGGCTATGGACGACCTGGTGACGAAAGCGGTGAATAAAGGTAAGATCGTCGTCTGCGCGGCCGGCAATAGCGGCCCCGACGAAAAGACGGTCGGATGCCCCGCGGATGCGCCGGGAGCCCTCACGGTCGGAGCGACCGATAAGTCCGATAATATTGCATCGTTCAGCTCCCGCGGCCCGACAAGCGACGGCCGCATCAAGCCTGAAATATGCGCACCTGGCAAGGACATCGTGTCATGCAAGGCCAGGGGCATCATGAATAAGAAGGCTATCGATACGTACTACGTAAGCATGAGCGGCACGTCCATGGCCTGCCCCATGGTTAGCGGCTCCGTCGCCCTGATGGCACAGGCAAACCCGAAGCTGACGCCGCAGCAGGCGAAGGAGATCCTCGAGAAGACGGCAAAGCACGGGAACTCGTGCCCGAATAATGACTCGGGCTACGGCCGCATCAACGTGAAGGCGGCTATCGAATATATCCTGGGCAAGACTTCGCCGACCCCGACGCCTTCATACCCCGAGCCGACGTATCCGAACTACCCGTACCCGGGCTACCCGTACCCGTACCCGTCGTACCCGATAAACCCTTACCCTGGATACTCGGATTACCCGTACGCTAAATCGTAGGTTCTCTCGCAATCGGGCCTTTATGCGGCCCTATACTTTCCTTTTTTAATAGTGTTCTTGCTTCGCTGGCGCCTCCGGCAGGTATCTCAAATCCTCGCCAATGCCTCTTACAGCTCCGTTCCTCAGCTAAGGTATAAACCCGTCCTCCGACTCTCTGGGTCTCCATTTATAAGAAAAACTCTGTGCGTCTACCGCGTGCTCTGCGCCCCCAGTAGTTTCGTGTTTGTGTCATGATGGTTAGCTGCTCTTTAAGGCACAACGGTGACGGAGGACACTATTTTTCACCACAGAGCTCCAGTAGTTCCGTGTTTGTTTAGTGGTCCTCTGCCCTGTTTTCCACTTTCGTACTGCCCGTCGGTTTTTCAACACGAAA
>NZ_DATJPM010000011.1 GCF_035506375.1 Methanocella sp. | reverse complement strand
TACTACTTGCATACTATAATGAGTTAGTGCTAATCTTAAAATAAACTTTAGCTTTATCTGCTATATATAAAGTAAATTCCATTATGGAAAATTAATATTAATTAATCAATTGTTTTTATGTTATCCGCCTCAGTTAATCAGAGGATTTAAACGTTAAAATAACTATATATATCTATTAAAAATATATAATCCTTTGTATACCGAAGACTTAATAAGCGACATATACATACCCAAATATAAAAAGTATTGAGAAAGGGTATGATAATATGTCAGAAGATACGATATCTGTAATTGCAATTCCGGATACAACCCTGGTCCAGAAACAAATAGCGCCAGAAATAAAAGAATTACCTATTGAAGAACTTTCAGAAAATATTTCGGGGTTTTTGCTCAAGTTCGGTAAAGTTATGGATGGGATTCCAGATAGTATAGGTGATTTCAAGATCGATTCCATGTCTGTTTCTCTCGGTGTATCCGTCGATGGAACCGTATCGATTTTCGGAATCGGCGGGAGTGTAGGCGGTCAGGCTAGTATTACCATCACTCTCAATAAAAAATAGAATATTTAATTATATATTATAATTTATTTTTATAAAAAGATTAACGTACAGCATTTATAATTTCGATTGAACATTAGCCTAATAATATACAGGGATTTTTACGTCAGCCGCCTCAGGACTCATAGGGCTCATCACTGATCAGAGACCTTTTATCATCATTGGCGGAGTTGCTCGATGAATTCGACTGCCGCTGCATATGGGTCTTCGACATTGTATATACTTCTTCCCACGATGACAAAATCGGCGCCGGCTTCGACGGCCTTGCGCGCATCGCCGCCCTGCGCACCGACACCGGGTGCTAAGATCTTCATATTTTCTGCCCTGCGGCGAATCTCTGCCAGCCGCTCAGGCCTCGTTGCGGGGGCGATAATGCCTGAAGCGCCCGACTTAAGGGCCAGGTCCACGAGCTCGAAGGCGTGGGCTTGCATGAAATCGAGTGCACCGGGATGGCTCATCTCGGTAACGACGTAAACGTCCCGCCCGAACTTGTTAGCGACATCGACACATGCCTCGACGCTGTCGCTCCCGACGAAGCCCTGGCAGATGATGCCGTCGGCGCCTGCCTCGAACGCCTCGCGGCAGATGAGAGAGTTCGTGTTCGGAATGTCGGCTACTTTAAAATCAGCGATGACACTGGCATATTTTTTAATGTCCTTAATGATGCCCAGGCCGCAGGAGAGCACGAGCGGATAATTCACTTTTATCGCGTCCACCGCACCGCCGAGCTTTTGGGCGATGGCAAGAGCTTCCTCGCGGTCTGTCACATCCAGCGCTATGATCAGCCTGGTCCGGGGAGTCAGCGTCATTCAACAGCTTAAATGTCCATATCAATATTAATGCTTATGGCTCCATGAGCCCCCGTATCATTTAACGGAGGGCTCATTCATGTAGACGATGATGGCTTTACCCTTTACATTACTCATGTTCTTCGCGATGGCGATGGCATCGTAAAGGCCTCCCAGGTCATCTACAAGCCCCATCTCTTTAGCGGTTGTGCCCGTGTATATTCTGCCGTCCGCGATATCCCGGACCTTATCGACCGGCAGGTTCCGGCCTTTAGCGACATTCTGGACGAAACGGTCGTAGCTCTCGTTAATGACGGCGTTCACATAGCTTTTTTCATTGTCCGTCAGGCCGCGCCAGTCCGATCCCATGTCCTTGAAATTGCCGGACTTCGCCACGTAGACGGTGACGCCCTGCTCATCGTATGCTTTGGATTTATTTTTAAAGGTCCATATGACCCCAATGCTGCCCGTAAAAGTGTCCGGGTTGGCTACAATGCGGTTTGCCTGCGACGATATATAATAGGCGGCGGACGTAGCCATATCGCCCATCGATATCACGACCGGTTTCACGGCCCGCGTCTTGTTCATCTGGGATATGATCTCCTCCGCGGCGACTGGCGTGCCGCCCGGCGAATTGACGCGCAGCACGATGGCCTTGACGTCCGGGTCTTCTGTCGCGCTCCGCATACACTTCACGATATCACTGGAGAAGGCCGAGCCGGCGCCCGCATCGGCGCTCTTATCCGCGACCATCTGGCCATCCACGTAGATGACTGCGATCTTACTGGCCTTACCGCCGCCCAGCACGTTCGCGATATCTCCTGGTATGACGGACTGGTGGGCCATGCCGGCATAGGCAGACCAGATGATGGCCCCGGCCATCACACATATTAATACGAATGCGACGCTCAACATCAGACGGCTTCGGTGAGAAGAAAGGAGTAACTTATCTTTATCCAATGAACCACCCCGTAAAAATAATAGCTTAATTATATAATAAATGTTTTTAGACTCTTCCGCGTTTTTTAGGTAAAAATACGCTTGGTATGCTTTCTTCGAGATGCCCGGATAAAAACCTATTTTATAATTTTAACCGTGCTAGTGCCATATCGTCCCGTGCCATGATAACGCCGCACTTCGGACAATTGGCCAGGAAGTAAAAATATGGGACTTTGGATATGCCGGGCTCCGGGCCGTTCATATGCCCGATGCGCAGCGTGATGCAGCCGCATTCCTCACACTTGAGAGAGACTACGACGGGCAGAGGTACGAGCATAATAGGACGTATGCGATATCTATCCAGTATCATATTTATAACCGGCGTATTACGGTGTAATAGTGGATAATCAGTTGTTAATAGCGCGCTGGCCGTGAGAAAAACATGCTTCATATACAGACTTAAGAGATCTAAGTAGCGGTCGGTTATTTTAGCCTGTCGCAGTAAATCAAAGATGGCGCCGGGAAAAACGACGCGAGCTCGCGAAAAACGTAATAGCCACGAGAGTGGCAAGCTTATTAACCACAATATTGGTTTTTTAGTTTTTACAAACTTATTTTTTTACAAAGAGTAACTTAATCGTTTATGAGTGTTTTAATGGGGATTAATAGGATAATTCATGAAATAGAGTAAAATATTTAAGAATTAAAAATATAAAAAGCCCGTTTATAATGCCCTTGCCCAAGGTAAAATATATCCGCAGATAAGGCATATATGAAAGTGCCTGACATCGAGCCTTTAAGAGAGGGCGCAGGGATGGCAGAGCGGCTAATGCGGCAGACTGCAGATCTGTTTTTTGGGAGTTCAACTCTCCCTCCCTGCACTAACACTTTTATTCCCGTAATGTTCATAGTATAATGATATCTATGGCAGGCAAATGTCCGCAGGTGGAGCCCGAAGAGCGCTTCGTGGCCGTCAGATTTCCGGAGTACGTCCTGGAATTTTTAGAGAAAGAGAGCGAAGAGTCCGGGGCGACGGTGAGCGACGTTGTAATCCGTATCGTCGCTGACTACGTGCGGTCGGAAAAGGGGAATTGCGGCTGATGGTGGAGGCGGGACCCGGGCAATATCGTATGGTGGGTGTGGATATAAGGGGGGTTAATCACCTGGGCCCCAAGCCTTAGTATGTTATATGTATAATTACATATTTAAAACTTTCTATTATGTAATTGCACATAAAACCTAATAACCCTAAAAGAAAGATATTATGGTAAAATGGCGGAGGCGTCTGCCCCCGCATATGTCTGCTAAAACGGACCTTAAAAGGTCCGTCCAGATTACAAATGGTTTTTAAGCGCGCTTACTTTTCGGAAGACTTACCGCGCTCGATGAGCTCTCTTACCTTCTGGCCTCCCTTGTGACCGATCTCCCGGTAAAACTCGGGGCCGTGCCTCTCCTTGGTGGTGGTGCCACCGCGTCTTCCTGCCTCTCTTACACTAATGTCTCCTTTCGATTCCTTTTTCGCCATAGATAATCACTAAAAAGAAAATCTATATGCGTGTTTATAAGAATATGCCAAATTAAACAAGAGAAAATAAAAAAAAGGAAAAAGAAATGTACGATTTATCTTCTATTTTTTGGATGTCTTGGACTTGGGAAGCTTGAAAAGATCCCGGGGGTTCCTCTCGAGTTCGCTGTACTCCAGGTTAGTGGTGCCAAGCTTCTCGACGTTGGCCTTGTAGATCTTTCCGCCCTTGTCCTTGGCGGCCTCCTTTATCCAGGCCGGGGCACTGGCGGGCACGGTCACAAGCTCTCTCTTGCCCTGGAAATAGTGCAGCTTCTTGGTGCCCTTCTCCCTCAAGATGATACTCGTGATGCCGCGGTTGGCGACCTTAAGGGCCGCGTCCCTCGGCTGGGCGCCGCTGTATGTGCCTATCTCTTCACCTTTCTCATTAATCAGTCCGAAATTTTTCTTCTCTCTGTCTGCCGTAATCTTGGCCTCCTCTAAAGCATACGTATGAAACCGGCTAATATTTAACGGTTTTTGTCTTCCCGCTGAAAAAATGGGCGAATAACGCCGAAAAATCGCAACAGCGTGGGGATAGCGCCCGTTTTCCAACGGCCCCGCCCGATAACACCAAAAAACTTTTATTCGTATTTTTTACTCTCGGTCGGGAAATCGCCGGTGACCCAGCAGGAGTTGCTCTTCCTGAACGCGATCTCCTCGCGCTGTAGCAGGTCGTCGGCCATTTTGTCGCCCAGCCCCATCTTTTTATATTCCACCTGAAGCTGCCTTTTCCGGCGCTCCCAGCGGGCGCTTATGTCTTTTAGGTCCCGTACCGCTTTTTCCTGGAGCGCGGAGGTGCTGCAGCCGGAAGCATCTCGTAATCCGGCCTGCACGAAAATATCCTTAGAATGGACGGGTTTTTGAGGAGTTTTTTTTACTTGGGGCAGGGCTGGCCTGACCGGCGTGGCCCCGCCGCTGATTACCTGGCCGCCCAGCGCCGCGCACTTCGCCTCGAACTCCTTCCGGAAGTCCTCGTTATTCGAGTTTATGAACAGCGTCATCGGCTGGTTTTCGGAAAAGGAGTCGTCCATGATCATCTCCATGACACTCCTGTCAATAAAGACGCCGTCCCCCGTAGCCTCGTTCACCCAGCCGCTCTTCTTATCGTCCCAGGACATGCCGTATTTTTTTATGATCTGCTTGATCTTCAGCTTGTTCTCAGAATAGGTCTTATGCGGAAAAATGACTGTTATCATATGTATCGGGCTGCACGTAATCAAAAGACGTGCAGCACCTTATACTTTATCAGGCCAGGAATTCGGAGAGGCCGATCTCGTTCCTCAGATACGGGTAGAAGGACCAGGCGGCCGGTATCTCGATGTCCTGGGCCTCGCTCTTTACGTGTGCCTGCCACTGGGCATAGAGCGTGCTGAAATCCGTCCCCGTGGTCTCGGCGAACGCTTTCTCGTAGCTGGTCTCCTTCGATTTCATCATTTTTACCACTTCATCCATACCGTACTTGTCCGTTATGAACTTGATCAGGCTGTATGACTGCATGTAGCCGTTCTTGGTGACGTTATAGTTCTCACTGTTAACGGCGCTCGCGATCTCCTTTGGAGTCAGGAACCCCTGGCTTAATATGTATTTGGATACTTTCATATCACTGAATGGCTCGTGGGAGAAGACCATGCAGGTGCCTTCTTCCATCCATGAGAAGTCTTTTGAGTCCTTTGCCGCCAGTATATTGTTTAAGCCCAGGTGGCATATTTCGTGTTCAGCGACGACTTTTAATGATTTCTTATCGTTACAGCTTTGCTCCCGGAGGACGATAGAGCTGGACTTATTGCTCCAGGCCGAGAACGCCTCGACGTGCTCCCCCACCTGGTCCATTGTCTTCTTACCCACGACGAGCACTTTTATATAGACGGGGCAGGTGCCCAGGTACCCGTTGATCTCTTTGTAAGCGCTCTCCAGTGTCTGCCCTACGCCGTTCTGGCTATCCGCCATTGACGGGTCCGCGAAATAGACCTCGAAGTGTCTCGTCCTTTCGCCCACCGTCATGGCGTTAGCCGACCCCGCCAGCAGGAGTAGTAATATACAAATAACTGCCATCCACCCTTTCATAAACAGCCATAAGACCTCGATTTATATATCCTGTTATACAAAAATGAGCGGCTACCGGAGGCGCCAGCGAGCAAGACGACTGCATAGCTAATGGCGAGCCGGTGAAATCAGAAAAATAAAAATAGGTGCAAAATATCTTAGGACTACGAAAGCGCATGAAAAAAAGAAAGCTGGAAATGCTGCTGGAGCAGGTCAAGGGCTTCGACTCCCCGGACGTGCGGCGGGAGCAATATGCAACGCCGGCAGTCGTCGCGTCCGAGCTCCTCTATTTCGCCTACATGAGCGGCGATCTTGAAGGAAGCGTCGTAGACCTTGGGTGCGGCACGGGCATGCTGGCCATCGGCGCCGGCCTGCTCGGAACAAAAAAGATTATAGGCATTGACAGCGATATACGTGCGCTAGAAATAGCGAAGAAAAACGCGAGCCAGCTCGACGTGGACATAGCATGGGTTTGCTGCGACGTGAGAGACTTTTGCGGACGTTTCGACACGGTGGTCATGAACCCGCCCTTTGGAGCGCAAGAAAAAGGGAACGACAGGCCCTTTTTGGACAAAGCCCTGGAAATCGGCAAGGCCATTTACACCATACACAATGCCGGCTCCGCCGATTTTGTCAGGGGCTTCATCGAAGGCAGAGGCAACATAACCGATATCGTCGCATTAAAGTTCCCCATCCGGCACACCTTTAAGTTCCACACGAAAGAGATCGCATATATTGACGTCGAGCTTTATAGAATACTGAGCAATGAAAAGTAATGCAGGGAAGAATATGCCAGAGATTGGAGATTTTGTAATACCCGGCGATATGATTGGCACATCCGAGGAGTTTCTGCCGGGCAAAGGCACTTACGAGGATAGAGGCAACATCTATGCCATCATGACCGGCCGCCTGACCTATAATAAGAAGGAGAGAAGCGTCGCAGTGGACCCCGTCACGAACATCCCGCCCACGCCGAAGGAGGGGGATATCGTTATCGGCCGCGTCACGGACATTAAGGGCTCCGTAGCGCTCGTCGAGCTATCCCGGATCAAGGGCCATCTGGACCGGGAGATCGCCGGCAACACGCAGGCCGCGATCCACATTTCAAATGTGAAAGACTCGTACGTGCAGGACCTGGCCCGGGAGTTCGGGTACCAGGACATCGTCAAGGCGAAGGTCATCGATACCAAGAACATGCGCCTGTCCACGGTCGACAAGAATTTAGGCGTGCTGACATCCCAGTGCCCTCGCTGTAAAGTAAATCTGGTCTTCGAGAACGGTAAGCTTAAATGCCCGAAGTGCGAGAAGAGGGAGTCCAGAAAATTATCGTCCGATTACGGCAAAGGCATAATTTAAGGTGAATTTCATGGAGATCAAGGTATTAAACAAGACCGACACCGAGATCGAGGTCGAGATCAAGGGCGAGGACCACACGCTGATGAACGCGCTGAAAGCCGCCCTGTTAAAGGATAAGGCCGTAAAGGTCGCCACCTATGACATCGTATACCCCGGGATCAGCAACCCGATCCTCTATGTTCGGACGACCAAGTCCGAGGACCCGATCGACGCATTGAAAAAGGCGTCGAAGGACCTGGCTGGCGAGTGCGAGACATTTATAGACCTGTTCAAGAAAAAAGCAAAGATCAGGGTATAATTTTTCGCCTCTTTTTTATATTATTTTCATCTTTATGGGCGATATCGTAGTATTACGGCTCGGCCACAGGCCGGAAAGGGACGCCCGTGTGACCACGCACGTGGGCCTGACCTCCCGTGCTCTCGGAGCCTCCGGAATGCTCCTGACCTCGGACGATAAGTCTGTCGCGCAAAGCATCGAGCGCGTCGACAAGAGCTGGGGCGGCGGTTTCTGGGTCCGCATCGGCATCGGCTATCGCTCGGAAATCAAAAAGTGGAAGGAGAAAGGCGGGATCGTCGTCCACCTGACAATGTATGGTATCAACCTGCCGGATTGTATCGATACGATAAGGAACGAGTTTAAGGCTAAAAGCATCATGGTCGTGGTGGGGGCCGAAAAAGTGCCCGGGGACGTGTACCAGCTGGCCGATTATAACGTCGCCGTGGGCAATCAGCCTCATTCGGAGATCGCGGCACTAGCCCTTTTTTTAGACTGGCTGCAGCAGGGCCGTGAATTCGAGAAGACTTTTCGCGACGGTGAGCTAAAGATCTTACCCTGCGAGCACGGTAAGAGCGTCGAGAGGAAGTAGGCGGCATGGAGTCAGTCTTCATCGTGGGCTACAATGCCAGGGTCATGGCATGCCCCGCCCATAAGGCAGGGTATAAGGTGTACTCTCTTAGCCATTACGATGACCTGGACCTTTTACGGTGCGTTGAAAAGAACTTTACGTTCAGCGGGGACCTGCCCCGGGATATAAAGCCCTGGCTGGAGCAGACCGACGCTGAAAAAGTCGTGCTGGGCTCGGGCTTCGAGGATGTCGACCTGCCTGCGTCGCTCGTGCTCGGTAACGATCCGAAGATCGCCCGGAATGTGGTTAACAAGGTCTGGCTGGCCGAAAAGCTGAAGAGGCTGGGCATGCCCCACCCTCATATTTATAAGAATAAGAGCGACGTGAAATTCCCCTGTGTCGCCAAGCCGGTAAAGGGCGGCGGAGGCGTTAAGAATTATCTGGTTAAAGACGCCTCGATGCTGCCCGAAGGCGACGAGTACTTCTTCCAGGAGTACGTGACGGGAAAGCCCCTGAGCGTATCCGTGCTATCGACCGGTAAAGAGGCCCGGCCCATATGCGTGAACGAGATCCTCGTGGGCAAAAAGTGGCTGGGCCAGGACAGGGAGTTCGGCTACTGCGGCAACGTGACCCCGTATGGTACTCGTTTTAAGGAGCAGATGTTCGATATTGCACGGGAGCTCATGCCGGCGCTGGGCCTGGTGGGCCATAATGGAATCGACTTTATAGTCAACAGGGACGGACCCAGGATTCTCGAGATCAATCCAAGGTTCACGGGTGCAGTGGACTCGGCCGAGCTGGCCGTACAGGATAACCTGTTCAAGGCCCACGTGGACGCTATCAACGGCAGGCTCAATGATTATAAAGTAAAGCGATATGGCATAAAAGCCATTTTGTTCGCCCGTAAGCCTGTAAGGGTCAAGGGCGACCTCCTCCAGCCTTTAATCGCGGACGTGCCGCAGAAAGGCAACGTTTACGGGAACGGAGAGGCGATATGCACGATAATGGGGGCCGGACCGACTCGGGGAGAGGCCGTCGGTCAGCTTAAGGAGCGCCTGAGCTTTGTAAAAAGGAATCTGGCACTTTCGAAAGCCGGGTAACATATATATGCCTTCATAGAAATATTATTGAAGACTAGAGCGATATTTTGAACTCATGCCTTAAAGGTGAAAATGTGTCCGTTTTAAATAATGAAGCGATCCGTGGCTATATACGCAAGCTCGTGGGGGACGACGGTATAATGATCGTCGAGAAGATGCTTGATAAAGTCCCCGATAAAGAAGTAACGGACGAGAATGTCCAGGAGATCAGCGGCATAAACCTGAACCTCGTCCGCAAAACGCTCTATATCCTGTACGAGAACCACCTCGCGCTCTACCGGCGGGAGAGAGACAAGGATAGCGGCTGGCTGACATACTTATGGAAGCTCGACCTCGACAACACTGAGAACATGCTCAGGAACGAGACGCGAAAGCTCATAAAAAAGCTCGAGAGGCGCCTGGAGTTCGAGAATAACGAGTTCTACGTGTGCGAAGACGATGCGCACCATCGCATTCTTTTTGACTATGCCATGGACTCGAACTTTACCTGCCCGGTGGACGGGTCGCCGATGGTGTATTACGATAATAGCGTGGAGAAGCGGGCGCTGCAGGACCGTATCGATAATCTCAAGGCCGCGATGAAGTAACGATGACTTCCCTGAAAAAACAGGATGCCCTTGATCTTTTAAAAAAATATGGCGCGGACCGGCGCGTCATGGAGCATATTCTCGCGGTCCGCGACTACGCCATGGAGATCGCCGATAAGGTCGACTGCGACCGGGATCTTGTCGAAGTCGGCGCACTTTTGCACGATATCGGCCGGACAAAGTCCCATGGAATGGACCATGGAATTATCGGGGCGCAAATACTGAGGGACGAAGGCGTCGATGAGCGTATCGTCAACATCGTCGAGCGCCACATAGGGGCGGGCCTGACTTCCGATGAGGCAAAAAAGCTGGGACTGCCGCCTAAAGACTATGTGCCAAAAACTATAGAAGAAAAGATCGTCTGCCATGCCGATAATCTCATCGGCGGTACAGAGCGCGTATCCATCCAGGATACCATCGCGATTGCGAGGAAGAAATGGTTCCCTGAGTCCGTAGAACGGCTCATAAGCATGCATTTTGAGGTGTTCCGGCCGGATATAGTCATTCTAAAGAAAAATGCATCTGGCGGCGATTTGGAGCGTTTAAGCCGATCGGCAGATAAATGGCTGAATGGCTTTGACCTGCTCTATAAGATATCGGTAAATAAAGGTGTTACCAGGCTGGCGCTATATGGGCAGGACAGCGCAAAGGCGGCGCAATACCTTATATCAAAAGGGCTCGCAGAACGCCCCTAGCATTTCTTCGCCTGTTTCCGCAGGTCTTCGACCCGGCCCTCGGTCATCGCGTTATTATACCATAGCGTTGCCAGGTACTCGGCCTCGTCCACCACGAAGAGAATGTCCTGTGTCTTATGGTCGCCCTGGCTCTGGATGGGCGTAAATCGCTTGATGCTGTCCCTGCCCGCGATGGACCGTATCTTATCCATGATGCGGTCGCGGATCGCCAGCTTCTCTTCGCCGCGACCCTGGTCGTCGATAGACGGGTGAGGCTTTTCCTGTATTATGATGCCCTCGATCTCTTCCAGCTTACCTGACATACTGATCACCTTTATCATGAATTGGCAGGAACATTAAATTTTACTGCCAATATCGTCTGATGAGCGGATTTTTCATGGGATTTAAAAGAACACTTCCCCATTTGTAAAGCGTATTTTTTTCAGTGGCGTATCGGCGGCGTACCCTAGCGCGACGATCAGGGTCGGAACAATATCCGGCGGAAGCTCGAGCAGGCGGGCAAGCTCCCGGGCGTTAAAGCCGCCAAAAAGGGAAGAGTCAAAGCCAAGGGCTTTTGCACCGTTGACCGCGTTGCCGACCGCCAGGAATACGTCCCATTGTGACCGGTTGAGCATTTCCCGGGGCTCCCTGGCCAGGATCATTTTCGCGATGGTCCCCATATGCTGGATGACGTCTTCGGGATAACCGGCGGCTATCATTTTTTCCTCCAGCCGCTTCCAGTGATCGCCCAGGTCCCCGTCCGCGCAGAAAACGAGGAGGTGGGAGCACGTCTTCACCTTTTCATGATTAAACTGCATGATGGCTGGCAGGAGCTTTTCCTTGATCGCAGTGTCCGAAATGACCTTTATCTTCCACGGCTGAAGATTATCCGCGGATGGAGCGCATCGTATGATATCAAAAAGCTCTGTGAGCTTTACTTCGTCGATCTTGCGCCCGTCGAACCTTTTTACGTTATAGCGCTCCAGAACAAGTTCCCTGAACTCTATACACTTTCTTTCCATGAGATTGCCCATATAAATATTATGTATTTATTATATTTATATGGCACGTATCACAGGCAAATAAGTTACAGGCATTTACCTGGCAGGATTTAACCATGGAATAAAAATATAAATATGAAATCGAGCCGGGTGTTCACTGGATCGTGACACTCTTGACGCTCTTGAGCTTGCGGAGCTCGCTGACCAGCTCGCCCGGGATGACGTCGTTCGTGATGACGGTCATTTTAGGCTCGTCAGTAAAGAACGGGTCGTCCGTTACGGCCTGGCGAATGCTCAGGTTAAATCTCGAGATAACCGAAGTAACGTCGCTCAGGATGCCGATATTTTGGGCATTATCGGGAGTTATGATGACCACGCCCAGGCCCAGAAGAGGCGCCACATCCTTGAAAGAGGCGATCGAATGGATGTTCATGAAGACGCGCTTCAGCGTCTCGTCCCTGAGTATCATCTCGGTCGTGGCGTCCACGACACGCCGGTCCACACCGACCTCTCTGGCGATCTGCGTATGCGGTATCTCTATCCTGCCCGAAACGACGTGTCCCTGCCCATCGACCTGAAAGCCCCGCTCAAGCAGGAGCCTCACCACTTTTTCCTGGGAAGGCATGCCCTTGAACTTGCCGATGATCTCGCTCCACATGACCTCAAACCTTCGCCTGCATATTTGCATTCGATACTAAATAAAGGTTGTTTATTTGAGCAGTTGGCCGTGTTTATATTCCTGAGTACTTTTTTATTCGTATATTTTCGGATACGCTTACGGCTCCTGACAATGTCATAGAATTCCATCGAATTAACTCGCTAATAGACCAGCGGCGAGCCGAACGTCCAGCCTTCGAGCGCCAGCGTCTTTTCCCAGAGCAGGCGGCAGTCGCACGCCAGGCCGTCGAATACATGGATGTCCTGAGTAGTGGAATATTTTCGGATGGCGTCCGCGAAGGCATAGTCGCACTCGTAGCAATTATGAGGGCCGCGGGCCTGGCCTGCCGCCAGCGGGTCCGACATGATCATGGAATTTGTTTTCCCGTGGACTCTTTTTATTACTTCCACTATGGACCAGAGCCAGGGCGGCCTGTAGGCGTTTTTCTTAAATAGATCATCGACGATGGTGCCCCGCTGTACGTTGCATAAGTTTATTGATATAGTGCCGGCATATGGCGCCGCATCCAGGACTGACCGGAATATGTCTTCCATGGCATCCTTCTCGGTAAGGAAGGGCGGCTTTAAAAGAAGGTAGGCCTTGGTAGTGACGCCATGCCTTTTAGCCGTCTCGCTCGCCCTGACGAAATCTTCGAATAAGAAATTTTTATTGATACATTCGTTTCGTATCCTGTCGTTCGACGTCTCGAGGCCGATGGCGACTTCTATTCGGGCGCCGTGTTTAGAAGCGGCCTCCATAGCCTTATCGGTGACGAACTCGGGCCTGGTCTCGATGATGATCTTCGAGGCCTTCTTCCCGATACTTGATAATATCTCGTCACGAGCCTTCTCCGGCACCTCGCTCTTATCGAAAAAGCTTCCCGACGTAAAGAGCTTGACCACGCTGCCTTCGATCCTGTCCTCGACGGAGCGGTACTGGGCTAAGATGTCGTCGACAGTGGGCGGAGACGTGGCCGCGTCGTAGGTATAGCCGCACATCGTGCAGCCGCCCTTCTGCGCCCAGAAGCAGCCCTTCGTCCTGAAAATGATCGTATTCGACTTTACCGTCTTGCCATCCAGCAGGTCCTCGCCTGTCCAGAACCCGACCGGCTCCGTCGGCGGATAGGGCTTAATATGCTGTCTCTTCCGTATGTCAAGCATGACGTCGCTTAACCCGGTCATGATAACTTCTCCACGTGCCTCAGCTCAACGGCCATGCCTCGCGTTGACTCGGCCATCTCATAGCCGCTCATCTTCGCCTTACCCACGGCCATCGCCTTCGGCCCTTTCACGAGGACATCGTCCCCTGGCCTTATCTGCAGGCTCGCGCCGATGACTCCGGGCGCCAGTACGCTGCCTTTCGGGATAAACTCGCCGATATTCACGATATAGCCCGGATCGAGGCTCATACGCTTTGCCCCTTCGAGCGTGAGCGATAGCGAGCCGAAATCGGGCGATATGGAGCATAACTGCTCTTTGCCGTCGAAGAGGACGAGCCGCGGGTATTTGCCGCGGGCCAGGCCATTGTCGGGCACCAGGAGCCGGCCTTTTCCAGCGCCGAACTGGTAGTCGGCCATTCCCCTGAACATATCGAGCAGCATCTCTCTCGTGCCGCGGGGCTTCGTGCCCAGCTCCATAACAGACGTGCGGATAGTTTCTATGAGTATATTAAGCGACTCGTCGCTCGTTATGCGCCCCTCCGAAGTGAAGACCATACCCCTGCCTGTCTGCCTGCAGACCTCCACATACGGGCCTTCCACGTGGGCAATGATCTTCTTAAAATGATGCGCATCAATATAATCGCGCAGGCAGCCCGAGACCCACTGGCGCTCTTCCAGGTCCCACACGCCAGTCACCGTTACGTCATAATGTGCGGCAGGGTAGACGAGCTCCAGCTCCCTCGGCACGACGCCCATGGGCGAAGTTAATATTAATTCATGCACGTAGCCCTGGTACTTCCCGAGAGCCCTGGCCAGTGCCTTATGCGACTGGGACATGGAGTAGGGCTTGCGGGCTGAACAAGGGATAATAAGAAGTATATCGCCTTCGGACTGAAACCTGGTTTTCACGCGTTCCGCAAAGCGCCTGACCTCGACCCGGTTCTGAGACTCTGCCGAGCAGGCCAGTACCTGAGACGAGCGGTAGGCCGGCGTGCGCTGTTCCAGGTAATCATACTGGGCGTCGGCAAGCCTGAGAAGGCCGGTAAGCCAGGGACGGGAGCGGCACTGCTTTTCCACGTACTCCCGCAGCATTCCCCGCCGGATGTGGAGCCGGACACGCTTTAGCTCCTCCTCGAGCTTCAGATAGTTATGCCTGGCCAGGAGCGCGAAACGTTCGACAGCTGGTAGAGACATTAATCCTTCGGGCGTACGGCCACGGCAAACCTCGCATGTGCAGGGCAGGTCCGACAGGTCCTCGAGCCTGAACTCGCCGTCTTCAGTCAGGTAAAGGCCGCCGTATGCCTTCACCGTTATTAAAACATCGTCGATGATATCTGCGCCTAAGTAGACTAGTAATGACAGGTTCTCAGGGGTGGCCAGCGCGGGCACATAAAGAGCTGTATCGGGCCTGGCCGAGGCCCTTATTTTTATGAAACTGTCTAAAAGAGACCTCGCGTCACCCTCGATGGCCCGGGCGCCAGCCATGACGTACATATCTGCGCCTTCCACGACCCAGTCCGGGTGGACGACCGCCACCAGTGGAGCCTCTTTACAGGCATTATCCCGGATAGGCGGAGAGAAAAGCTGAACGATATCCTTGTTGACCTTATAGGGAAGACCCACGTGCGGCGGCACGTTAAAAGCATCGGAGACGCAGGGTAAATCCTCATGGACCAGGGCACTGCCCCCGTTCACGATCAGGCCGCTCGAAGGGCTCACTATGCAAGGCGTATCAATACCCTCCCGGACCAGCAGCTTGCCGAGCCTCGCGGCGCCGTCCCTGTGCGTGACCTCGAAAAAGCGTGTCAAATGTCTCTACCTTCGAGGCATACATCATCCTATGTGATTAAATAATCTTTTCGCAATACGGCCTTTTTCTGCCGGGGCATCCTGATGGGGCAATTAGGGCAAATAACTTAAACGAAAGGCTAATCAATCAAAGCTTCAAAGAATTAGTGCTGATTACGTATAAAGATATTATTTTGGTATCGTCTGCGCCATTGATTGCTAATTTAGCCTATTTTCGCTATTTACATGGAGAACATACAATAGAATATGCGCTTAGTATCTATTTAGGTGTGATCCTATGGCACGAAAAGAAACCAAGGGAGAGATGACTGTAAAAGAAGCTGGTAGAAAAGGTGGTAACACCACCAAGCAGCGCTACGGCGAAGGCTACTACGAGAACATCGGAAAGAAGGGTGGCCAGAAAGTCCGTGAGCTTATCAAGAGGGGAAAAGAAGCAATGTCGAGGAAGTAGGGCGCCCTCTTTTCCTACTTTCTCCGGTATATAAAAACGAAAAACTAATTTTCATATGTGTTAGTTTTCTTTTTTCAATTGTATAATCATTATATGATTTATTACATTTAATTTAGCGTTAGCCAATCGAAAAATTTTTTTAAAAAGGTGTCTTGGTGGGTGGTTGGCGGCGTTCCGGTTTTCCCGGGGACTCGCGTACCTCAGTACTGGCTGGAACGTGGGCGGGCTTAACTTCCGGGTTCGGTATGGGACCGGGTGTGCCCCGCCGCTTTGGCCGCCAAAACCACC
>NZ_DATJPM010000010.1 GCF_035506375.1 Methanocella sp. | reverse complement strand
CCCTGCGGTTAAGGACACGCAAAGACGGCATAGGAGAAAAAGCAAATCGAAAAATGTATCCCGGACAAATAAAAAAAGATAAGAGCGGAAAAGCCTTACGCCTTCAGCTCTTTCTTCTTAGGCCGCAGGCCGGTATAGCCGCACTTCCTGCAGCGAGTCGCGCGAATAGCGTTCCGCGCATTACACTTCCTGCAGATTTGCACATTTAGCTTCCTTGCCTCGGCTTCTGGAAATCTCGCCATGAATATTACCTCGTAAAACTTAATTTATGACGCACCATCTACGGCTCTCGTATCATATAATGCTTTTGGTTAAGGGCCGGTAAAAAAATGTGGATAAATTCGGTGCATAATCAACAAAAAGACGATTTATTTACCTCAATATTATCATTTAAGGGGGCTCAACGAATAAATACAAATACCCCGACTTTCTAATTGCTTTTAATAATAGGGATAAATCTGCTATACCCATTTAGGATACAATAACATGAAAGCGGTCATTCTAGCGGCAGGCGAGGGCAGCCGGCTCAAGCCGTTCACAGTAACGCGGCCCAAGGTCATGATACCGGTCGGCGACAAGCCCATCCTCGAATACGTGATCGACGCGCTCCAGGCCAGCGGCATCATCGATATCATCATGGTCGTCGGATACAAGCGCGAGAAGATCATGGACTACTTCGGCGACGGCCGCAAGTGGGGCGTAAACATCGTCTACGTGGAGCAGTTCCAGCAGCTCGGCACCGCCCACGCGCTCCGCCAGGTCTCCCACATGATCAACGACCGGTTTTTAGTGATAAACGGCGACACGGTCATCGACGCGTCCGCCATCAGGGAGATCATAAAAGTCAGCAGCGGCGATGCCGCCATACTCACGGTCACCGTCCAGAAGGCCCACCAGTACGGCGTCGTCAAGACCCAGAACCAGCTCGTCAAGGCCATTTTAGAGAAGCCCAAGGGCGATGACATCAGCAACGTCGTCAACGCGGGCATATACAGCTTTTCGCCCGTCATCTTCAACTTCTTAGAGTCGATGGAAATATCGGAGAGGGGCGAGTACGAGATCACCGACGCCATCCGGAAAATGCTCAGCGAGGGCTATGCCATCAGGTCGGTCCACACGAGCGCCACCTGGATGGACGCCCTGTATTTATGGAACCTGCTGGACATGAACGCCGCGACCATCGCCCGGCAAAAGGCAAGTATACTGGGCAAGGTCGAGGACGGCGCCCACATCGTCGGGCCAGTCACCGTTGGCGAAAATTCGGTTATAATGTCGGGCTCCTACATCGTCGGGCCCGTCTGTATCGGCGACAACTGCGACATCGGGCCCAACGTGGTCATTCTTCCGGGCACCAGCATCGGCAGTAACTGCTCCGTCGAGCCTTTTACGCGAATCGCCAACAGCATACTCATGAAGAACGCGAAGATCGCGTCCTTCAATAATATTTCCAGTTCCATCATTGGAGAGGGGGTTTCCACGGGCTCGGACTTTATCGCCGAGGCCGGTGAGGCCCGGATCGATTTGGACGATGCCCTGATGAAGGCGAACATGGGTGCGGCCGTCGGCGATAATACTGAGATATCCAGCCGCGTGCTCATAAAGCCCGGGAAGATAATCGGCGTCCGGTGCCGTATCGACTCCGGGGTCGTCGTGCGCGATAACCTGCCGGATAATACCAGGATCGTATGAGGTTTTGAATGTGCGGTATAGTGGGCTACGTGGGTAATGGCGATACGGCTGACTTGCTGCTCGAGTCCCTGTCGAGGCTGGAGTACCGTGGCTACGACTCGGCAGGCGTCGCGCTCGTCTGCAGTGATAGCCTGCGCGTGATACGCTCGTACGGCCGCATATACAATCTAAAGGATAAAATGCCCCAGGGCCTTATAGCCACGACGGGCATAGGCCACACCCGCTGGGCCACGCATGGGAAGCCGTCGGAGGCGAACGCGCACCCGCACCGGGACTGCACGGGCAAGATCGCCGTCGTGCATAACGGCATAATCGAGAATTATAAGGAGCTTAAGGAGATGCTCATCGCCCGCGGCCACAAGTTCCAGTCCGAGACGGATACCGAGGTCGTGTCACATCTTCTGGAGGATAATTTCACGGGCGACATGCAGCGTGCGCTACAGGAGACGGTTAAGCAGCTAAAAGGCTCCTTCGCTATGGCCATCGTCCACCAGGAAGAGCCGGGAAAGATCTTCGCTGCACGCAAGGAAAGCCCGATGGTCATCGGCATCGGCGACGGCCAGTACTTTTTAGCGTCAGACGTCACCGCTTTTCTCAAGTACACCCGAAAGGTCGTGTTCCTCCAGGACGGAGACATCGCGATCCTCTCGCAGGACGGCGTCCGACTTACGGGCTTCGACGGCATGGAGGTGTTCCGCGACATCAAGACCATCGAATGGGACCTGGAGGCGGCCGAGAAGGCGGGCTACGAGCACTTCATGCTCAAGGAGATCCACGAGCAGCCCACGTCCCTTAAGGCGGCAATCGCGGGCCGGCTGGACGAGCTTAAAGGTGACGTGATCTTCAAGGAGCTGTCCCTCACCGAGGAGCAGATACGGAATATCGATCATATTATCATCATCGGCTGCGGCACATCGTACCACGCGGGCATGATGGGCCGCTACATCATGGAAGAGCTCACGGACCTGCCGGTCTTTATCGAGATCGGCTCCGAGTTCCGCTACTCCCACTATGGCCTGGACGAGAACACGCTCGTTATCGCCATATCGCAGTCGGGCGAGACGGCCGATACGCTGGCCGCCGTGAAGGACGCGATGAGGAACGGCGCCCGCTCCCTGGCTATCACGAACGTGGTGGGGAGCACGCTTTCCCGGGAGGCGGATGATACGATATACATGCTCTCGGGCCCCGAGATCGGCGTGGCGGCCACCAAGACTTTCACTGCCCAGGTCGTAGTGCTGTACATGATCGCTATCCTGCTGGGCCGGGTCAGGGGCACCGTCAGTGCTGGAAAGGGACACAAGCTCATCCGCGCCTTAAAGTCGCTGCCGCAGAAGGCGGAGCAGGTGCTCGAGCTGGACTCGAGTATCGCGGAGATATCGCGCCTGTTCAAGAATTCGGAGAGCTTTTTCCTCGTCGGGCGGCACCTGAACTACCCCGTGGCCCTGGAAGGCGCCTTAAAGATCAAAGAGATATCCTACGTCATGTCGGAGGGCTTCGCCGCGGGCGAGCTCAAGCACGGCCCGCTGGCCCTGCTCACGACGGGCGTGCCAGTCATCGCCATCGCCACGGACGGCGAGCTCTACGATAAGGTGGTCAGCAACATAAGGGAGATCAAGGCCAGGGACGCCACTGTCGTGGCGATCGCCAGCGAGAGCAACAAGTCCATCGAGCAGGTGGCCGACATGGCCATACGGATCCCGGACGCGTGCGAGTATACCTCGCCTATCATTTCCACGATCGTCTTGCAGCTATTCGCATATTATGTAGCCCTGGCCCGGGGCTGCCCCATCGATAAGCCCCGGAACCTGGCAAAATCGGTCACAGTGGAGTAAGAAAATGTCATTATTCGGCTCATCAGGCATCAGAGGCATCGTTAACGAATTGATGACGCCCGAGCTCGCGCTGCAGGCGGGAAAGGCGCTCGGGCTGAAGCACAAGTACGTCGTCGTGGGCCGGGACCCGCGCACGTCCGGCCCCATGGTCGAGAATGCCCTCATCTCGGGGCTGCTGGCCATGGGAGCGCGAGTCACCCGGGTCGGCCTCGTTTCCACGCCAACGCTGGCGCACGCGGCCAGGGGCTACGACTGCGGCGTGATGATCACGGCGTCCCATAACCCGCCCGAGTACAACGGCCTCAAGTTTTGGAACCCCGACGGAATGGCTTTCTCGCTCGCGCAGCAGGAGGACCTCGAAAAAAGCATCAATAGCGACATCAAGGGCGCGAGCTGGCAGGACATGGGCACGGAAAACGTCCGGCATGACGCGGTGCGGGAGCACATGGACTCGATCCTGAAAAACGTAGAGCATTATCCCCTGAAGGTCGTCGTGGACTGCGGCTGCGGCGCGGCGACGACTATTACGCCTTACGTTCTACGGGAGATGGGCTGCCGCGTCGTCACGCTGAACGGCCAGCCCGACGGCTTCTTCCCGGCGCGCCAGCCGGAGCCCGTGGAGGAGAACCTGGACGGGCTGAAGAAGGCTGTCATCGCTATGGAGGCCGACCTGGGCATCGCCCAGGACGGGGACGCTGACCGCATGATGGCCGTGGACGACGAGGGGCGGTTCGTCTCGGGCGACGAGCTGATGGCCTATTTCTGCCAGTACGAGGTCAAATATTCATTAGTCTGCCCGGTGGATGTCTCCATGATGGTCGAGAAGTCCGTGAACGGCGTGAAGATCTACCGCACCAGGATCGGCGACGCCTTCGTCTCCGAGGAGGTAAAAAGCGTCGGGGCCGACTTCGGCGGCGAGACCAGCGGCACCTGGATCTTCCCGAAGATGTCCTTCTGCCCGGACGGCATCTACGCGGCCGCGAAACTCGTGGAGCTCGTGGGCAAGAACGGCCGGCTCTCGGACGCCGTGGATGCGCTGCCAAAATTCCCGCTCAGGCGGGGCGGCGTAAAGTTTTCGCAGAGCATGGATAAGGTAAAAATCATGGAATTAATTAAGGGGGCGATCGATGTAAAGAGCGCAAAGGATGTCAACACGCTGGATGGCCTCCGGGTCGACTATGGGGGCGGCTGGGTACTTATCCGGCCGTCGGGCACCGAGCCGAAGATCCGGATCACCGCCGAGGCGGAGGACGTCGATACGCTCACAACGCTATATGACAGGTCGGAATCTATCGTGAAGAGGTGTGTTAAGGCATGCGAGCAGTAATACTGGCCGCGGGCGAGGGTACCCGGATGAGGCCTTTAACGGAGAACAAGCCCAAGGTAATGCTACCGATAGCGAACAAGCCTATGCTGGAGTATATCATCGGCGAGGTATATGCCGCCGGCATACGGGATATCACGCTCGTCGTGGGCTACAAGAAGGAGTCAGTCGAGGAATATTTCGGCGACGGCTCGAAGTTCGGGGTCCACATCGACTATATCGTGCAGGATAAGCAGATGGGCACCGGCCATGCCTTCGGCATGGCCTCCTCGATCCAGGATGAGCGCTTTATCGCGCTGAACGGCGACGTCATCATGAGCGCGAGCCAGATCCACAAGCTCATGCACCGGAAAGAGGTCGCTGTCATCGCCGTGAAGCGGGTCGCGGACCCCCGGGCGTTCGGGGTCATCGAGACCGATGGCGGCAGGGTGAAGCGTATCGTGGAGAAGTCCCCTAACCCGCCCACGGATATGGCTAACATGGGCATCTACATGTTCAGCCCCCTGGTTTTCGTCGCCATCGAGGAGACGGGGCTTTCGCCACGGGGCGAGATCGAGGTCACGGACGCGATACAGTATCTCATCGATAACGGCAAGCAGGTGGGCTACGAACTTATGGAGGAGGAGTGGCTGGACATCGGGAAGCCCTGGGACCTGCTGGCGGCGAACGAGATGGCGCTGAGCTTCATGAAGGGCCGGGTCCAGGGCGAGGTGGAGCCCCTCGCGACTTTGAAGGGCGAGGTCAGCATCGGCAAGGGCACCATCGTCCGCAATGGCGCCTACATCGTCGGCCCGGTGATCATCGGCGATAACTGCGACATCGGCCCCAACTGCTATATCCGGCCGATGACCAGCATCGGCAACAACGTCCATATCGGCAATGCCGTCGAGATAAAGAACTCGATCATCATGGACGATACGAAGATCGGCCACCTGAGCTATGTGGGCGACAGCATCATCGGGTGCCGGTGTAACTTCGGCGCCGGCACGAAGATAGCGAACCTGCGCCTGGACGAGCGGACCATACAGGTCATGGTAAAAGGCCAGATGGTGGACAGCGGCCGGCGGAAGCTCGGCGTCATCATGGGCGACGACGTGCACACGGGCATCGGCAGCCTCATCAACGTCGGCACCACGGTCGGCGCCGGGGCGCTGATCGGGCCAGGCGTGCTCATTAAAGGTGAAGTGGGTTCAAAACAGCGGATCGTTAAGTGGAATTAGGAGCCGACGATTATATCGTCCTGGCCCGCCCCTTTTTCTTTTAATATTTTCTTTAATGAGGCCTTGTCGTATTTCTGCTCCAGCGCGTACTCGATAAGCCGGGCATATGCATCCTTTAAGGAGAGGTCGTGCTCGATGGCGAACTTCTTGACCTCCTTGTGGAGATTCTCCGGGATATCCGCTTTTGGCATATTGGTCAGGTTATGTCGTATCTGATATATAAGTTACACTATTCTCACTTTATACGGGTCATGTTTATTATGCGTGATTCGTTTATGCGGCAGGTTTTTATTTTACCTTAGCTCCAGCCCTTTGCAATTTGGCCCGTCCCCAAAAATTATTTATAATGAGCGAACGTATACTCGATAGATGAAAGATATCGATGGGTTCGAGCTCAGCCCCAAAAAAAGCCAGTATCTCATGTTCATCCTGGAGCACAACGGCAAGGCCTTTACGACGAACCTCGCCGAGCACTTCCGCCTGGACCCGTCGACCGTCACGAAGACCGTTACCGAGATGTCATCGACTGGTCTCATCGAGCACGAGCGGTACGGCAGCATCTGCCTTACGGACCGGGGCAGGGAGTACGCCGAGTTTCTTATACGGCGCCACCGCATCGTCGAGCTCATGCTCTCGCATTACGGGCTCACGGCGGAGGAGGCGTGCGTGGAGGCGACAAGGCTGGAAGGCCACATATCCAAGGATCTGGTTGATAAGATATGTACATCCCTTGGCCACCCGACTATGGGCATCTGCGGGCCAATCAAGCACGACACGTGCTGCTGCTGTCCCGGCGAGGACTAGGGGGTAGGCTCCGTTGAGCGAGCTATCGTCCCATATACCCGACTTTAATCTTATCACGTACTACAGCGAGAACGTTAATACTATTTTCTCGAAGGTCAGCCCCTGGACAAAGGGGATTATGCTCGTGCTCATCATCGTTTTCGTCACGATTGCCCGGAGCCTTGTCCTGCTCGCCGCCCTGTATCTCCTCATACTCCTCGTATACCGGATGGCCGGCCTGCCCCTGAGGAAGCTGTTCCAGTGGTACTTACTGCCGCTGATATTCGTACTTTCCCTGGTAATAATTTTAATGTGGAATGAGCCCGGCAGGGCCTTGTTTACAATCCCCCTGCCATTCTATCCCCTGACCCTGACCGATGGCGGGGCCATAATGGTCACGACTCTCCTGCTCAAGGCGCTGATATCGGTCACGTACTCGCTGTTCTTCCTCATGACTACCCGGTACAACTATTTCTCGGCCATGATATACCGCATTTTTCCGTCCCCTATCGACCAGATATTCCTCATGTCCTATCGCTTTATTTTTATCACCCTGAGCATGATCGACACGATGCTCAAGGCCCTGTATTCCCGGGGAGGCGGCATCATCAAAAGCTCGATGAGGCAGACCGGCATGTTCGCCGAGGTCTTCGCCCTGACGATGATCCGGTCCTTCGACCGGGCCGACCGTGTCAATAAGGCGATGGAGGCGCGGGGGTTCAGTGGAAAATACTTCGCGGCCTCGCAGATACCCGGGATCGGCCTCCGGGATTGCGCTTTCATGCTCGTGGCGATCGCCATTGCCGCATATTTGCTTTATTTCGTAAAATTACCGTTGTGATGGTGTGATATGACGAAATTACAGTCATTAAGTCTGGAACATACCTGCATGCCCGCCGGGGACGAGCTGATCCACGTGGATTGTGCCAGCCACATATATCCGGATGGCAGCATCGGGATCCACAATATGTGCTTCCGGGTGCTCAAGGACGAGGTGGTGGCCCTGTGCGGCCCCAACGGCTCGGGAAAATCAACGCTTATCGAGCACCTCAACGGCCTGCTCAAGCCGAGCAGCGGCCGCGTAAGCGTGCTCGGGAAGGCCGTCAGCACGGCCCGGGGCGATATCTGGAAAGAGGTGGGCGTCGTGTTCCAGAGATCGGACGACCAGCTTTTCGCTCCCACAGTCCTGGACGACGTCATGTTCGGCCCCGTCAACATGGGGATGGGCATCGAAGAGGCCCGGTCCGTTGCCATGGAAGCGCTGCGCGCCGTTGGCGCGGAGTCTCTCGCGTCGAAAATACCATCATATCTTTCGGGCGGCCAGAAGAGGCTGGTCTGCATCGCCGGCGTCCTGGCCATGAAACCCCGGGTGATCGCGATGGATGAGCCGACCTCGGATCTGGACCCTAATCACTCGGATATGATCGAGAGGATCATTCTTGACCTGAAGAAGTCGCACGGCATCAGCATCGTGGTCGCCACCCACGACATGGACATGGCCGCAAGGCTGGCCGATCGCATCTGCATCGTGAAGGGGGGCTCCATCATTGCCGAAGGGCGGCCATCGGAGATTTTTTTCGACCATGAGCTGCTGGCGGAGGCGGGCTTAAAGCAGCCGGACGCCGCCCGGATATACGAAAGCATCCGGCCCGTCCTGGGCCTCGACCCTGGCAGTCGTCCCCTGAATATCGAGGAGCTGGTCGGCATCATATCCGCCGGGATAAATAAGCGCCAGTGAACGGATTAGGAGAACATCCCTCGCTTAAAATTTGGATGATACCCAAACTTTTATATCCTTCTCAAGCGAAATATGATAATGTAGTGAAATCCGCATGGCACATATTCATCTTGAGGACGGCTCATTCACCATATTCTGGGTCGTGGTCTGGTGGCTGCTGGCGATCCTCGTCATCGGCGTTTGCCTTATCTATTTAAGGCGATTTAAAAAAATCGATAATCGCCAGATCACCCTGGCTGGGCTATGTACGGCGGCATCGTTCGCGCTGTTCCAGATCAACATACCCATCGCCGGCGGCGTTCACATGAACCTGACGCCCCTCATCGGCATCCTCATGGGGCCGGCCATCGGCAGCATCATCATGCTCATCGTCAACATTTTCTCTGCAGCAATCGGCCATGGCGGATGGGGGCTTATCGGCGCCAATTGCCTTATCAACATAACTGAGCTCACCACAGCCTATTTCATTTATTCGTGGCTGGGCAGGCTCAAGTTCGACACTTTCCCCCGGGCTGGTATCGCCACGCTGCTGGGCCTGTTCCTGGGCAACTTGGCGATGATCGCCATCATCCTGATCTCCGGCGTCCAGGGCGTGAACCAGAGTACGCTGGACGTATTTTATGGCCTCCTGGTCATCGCGGGCATCAATATGATAATCGCCGTGATCGAAGCGGTCGTCACGGGATACGTCGTCTCCTATATCCAGAGGGTAAGGCCTGACATCCTCGGGGAGGCTGCGCATGCAGGATAAGGCTAAAGGCAATCGGGGCGTCATCGTCTTCATTGCGATCCTGCTCCTCTTCGTCATCTTTGGCGCCGTCGCATATCTGGTCTCGGGTAATAAGGGGATCGAAGAGCGTTTCTCGCAGGCCGTAGGCCAGGGAGGCGGCGGAGACGAAAAAGGCGATAATGGCTTCCTTGGATTTAATATTGAGGGCAATCCGCTTACGTATATAGTGATCTTGATCCTGCTGATCGCAGCCTGCGTCGTTCTGCTTAAAGTGTTCAAGATATAGTGGGAGCACTTGAAGACCTCGTGCTCTTGAGCAAGCCGCCAGGTATGGCTGATACAAATTACTATATGTGGGATAGACATGGCTGAAGAAGGTAAGCTGCTATACGTGACTGACCGGCAGGAATGGCGTCGGTGGCTCCAGGAAAATTTCGAGGGCGAGAAGGAGGTCTGGCTAGTATACCCGAACAAGTCCTCCGGTGAGCCGCGCCTGCCCTATAACGACGCGGTGGAGGAGGCCCTCTGTTTCGGCTGGATCGACAGCACGATCCATTCGATCGACGAGCTTCATGCGGCCCAAAGATTCTCGCCCAGAAACCCCAAAAGCAGCTACTCCCAGGCGAACAAGGAGAGACTGCGCTGGCTGTTTCAACATGGACAGCTGCACCCTTCGATAGAAAATATCGTCAAAATCGTCCTCGCAGAAGAGTTTGTCTTTCCGCAGGATATACTCGAAGCGATACTAAAGGACGAGGTCGCCTGGAAGAACTACTGCGGATTTTCCGATCCATATAAGAGGATACGCATTGCCTACATCGATTCCTCCCGGAAGCGCCCGGATGAGTATAAAAAACGGCTCGATAATTTTATTCGCGCCGCCAGGCAGAATAAAAAGATCGGATATGGCGGTATCGAGAAATACTATTAAGCCGGTCGGCATTTAAATGCCTCAGGCTCCTTTAGCCCGTGGCCGCTGATAACAGAGACAACTCGTGCTCCTTTTTCGATCATGCTCTGTTCGTACGCTTTGATCAGCCCGGCCGTGCTCAAAGCCCCGGATAATTCGGCAAAGATGCCTTCTTCCCGGGCCAGCATGCCCCGGGCACAGCTCGCCTCATTGTCCGACGCCGTGACCGCGAAGCCTTCCGACTCTTTCAATGCCCTGAGCGCCCAGCTTCCGTCCAGCGGATCGCCGCATGCGACGGCATCCATGAGTGTATGGGGCATTACGGGCTCTATGCGGTCCGTGCGTCTTAAAAACGCCTTTGCCACCGTGTTGCAGCCTTCGGCCTGTACGCCGATGATCTTCGGCAGCCTGTCTATTAGCCCTGTGAGCTTCATTTCCTTCAGGCCTTTCCACATGCCGTGGAGCAGCGTACCATTCCCTATCGGCACGGCGATGTAGTCATAGTCGGTACCGAGCACGTCGGCGATCTCGAAGCTCACCGACTTCTCGCCCTCGCTCCGGTATGGATAGTCGCCCGCGAGATAAACGTGTTTTTCCTCAAACTGCCTGCGCGCCTCCACCATGGCCGCGGTGTAGTCGCCGTTAACCCTTTTTATGCTGGCTCCATGCGCCTCCATCTGGAGCAGCTTCACGCGAGGCGTGTTCTTTGGCACGTAAATGCTGCAGCCGATGCCTCCCCGGGCCGTGTATGCGGCCACGCTGGCGCCCATGTTGCCGGTCGACGCGAGCACCAGCTCCGGGGCGCCGTACTCCTTTGCATGGGATATCTCCACCGTCGAGCCCCTATCCTTAAAAGATCCCGTGGGATTCAGGCTCTCCATCTTGAAAAGTAGCTCCCTGCAGCCGGTCTTTTCCACGACGTTCCGGGACCGCACCAGGCTCGTGCCGCCCTCGCCCATGGTGATGATGCTCTTTTTCTTCAGGTCGGGGTAGAACTCGCGGTACCTCCAGTGGCAGAAGGTACGCTTTCTCAGCTCAGGCCAGCTTATGTCGAGCTCCCCGTAATCGTAGACGATCTCGATACTGTCCCCGCAGTCGCACCGGTAGCGGATCTCCTCCTTCGGGTACTTCCGGCCGCAGCGGACGCACTGGAGATACTTGACGCGCATACGGTATGATAGGCGCAGAGAATAAAAAGGTTTTACGTGAAAGTGATGATTTTTATATTTATAGCTCGTACCTCATACAATTGAGGAAAGTGCATGAAAGACGGGTTTCTCAAGGGCACCATCGACATCATCGACAATTCCTGCTCCATGCTCGGGGTCGAGGACAACTACAGGACCATCCTATCGTACCCAAAGCGCAAGCTCATCGTGAACTATCCGGTCCGCATGGACGACGGCGGCATTAAAATGATCACGGCGCTCCGGGCCCAGCACAACGACGCGCTCGGCCCCTACAAGGGCGGGATACGAATTGCGCCGAACGTCACCGAGGAGGAGGTCACGGCGCTGTCCATGCTCATGTCCATCAAGTGCGCATTGCTGGGCCTGCCCTATGGCGGCTCCAAGGGCGGCATCATCGCCGACCACCGGGCACTGTCAAAAAAGGAGCTGGAGCACGTTTGCCGCGGATACATCCGTGCCATCTACCCCGTCATCGGCCCGACGCTGGACGTCCCCGCGCCCGACATGAACGTTTCCCCGGAGGCCATCGGCTGGATGCTGGACGAGTACGAGCGCATGGTCGGGCATCACCAGCTAGACATCATTACCGGCAAGCCCGTCGAGCTCGGCGGCATCAGGGGCCGGACCACGGCGGTCGCCTGGGGCGGCATCTTCGTCATGGAGGAAGTGAAGCACATCTACCACTGCGACTGCTCCACCTTCGCCATCCAGGGCTTCGGCAACGTCGGCGGCAGCATCGCGCAGATCCTGTACGAGAAAGGCAGGAAAGTCGTCGCCGTGAGCGATTCTACGGGCGGCGTCTATAACGAGAAGGGCCTGAATATACCGGCCCTGGCTTACCATAAGGAAGAGACCGGCTCAGTCCAGGGCTTCGATAAGGCACGGGATATTACCAACGAGGAGCTTCTGGAGATGGACGTGGACGTGCTGGCGCCCGCCGCCAGGGAGGACGTCATCAACGCCTCCAACGCCGATAAGATCCATGCGCACACCGTGCTTTCCCTGGCCAACGGCCCCGTGGACATGAAGGCGAGCGAGATCCTCCAGGGCCGTGACATCATCGTCGTGCCCGACGTCCTGGCGAACGGCGGCGGCGTGGTCGTGAGCTATTTCGAGTGGGCCCAGGACCGGGAAGGCTATGGCTGGAGTGGGGCAAAGGTCATGGCCAGCCTGAGGGACGTCATGAAGAAGGCGTTCCATAACGTTAACGACGCATCGAAAGAGTATAAAGTGGACATGTACCGTGCCGCCTACCTCGTGGGCATCAGGAACATCGTGCAGGCCATGAAGGCCCGTTCCGTTTGAAAGATATTTTTTTACTGCTCAATGAAGGCATACCGGCTAAAAGGCAAAATTAAAAATATTTTTCGCAGTAGTGCCAGGTGCAGACCTCGGGCTTTGCCTCATGGATGCCGCAGTAATACTTATCGTCGGCCCTTAATTCAAGGAACGGGCACTGCTCCGCCCGGCCTCCGGCCTCATCCACCCACAGCCGCCCGCCCGTAACTTCGCCGTAGATAAGATCGAGGCCGACATGGGAAAGAATATCATCGCGGCCTTCGAGGCGCCACCGGGCTATATCGAGAGGCGAAGCTTCCAGCCGCATGCCGAACTTCTTACAGCAGGAGCCGCACTGGGCGCATCCGCTCATGGTCAGGGATAGAGCGACAAAAAGAATAACAGTTTCGGTTAAAAGACGAACTCGGGCAGGCCCCCGCTGAAATTATTCTGGGGCACGAACTTGGCCATGTGGTTAATCGCGAAGACGATGGCGCCGACCATCGCCTGCGACTGCCCGGCGTTAAGCTGAATATTACGCATGCCCGCGGTCCTGGCCTGAGGCGTAATGCTGGCGTCGATGATGCTCTCCAGCAGCTTCTCCACTTCGGACAGGCTTTCGTACATCGTCTTCTGCTTTTCCAGGATCATCCCGCGCAGGCCCTCGGTCTGGCCTTTGCTCACGTCGGCCATCTCCTCGAGCTGCCTGATGTGGTCCTGCACCAGCTCACGGACGAGCCTTACGTTCGAGTATACGAACACGATATCGATGAGCTCGACGCCGTCATGCCCTCCCTGTATCGCTGTGCTAACGTCCTGCATTGTACTGCCCCTCAATTATTTTTTAACGCCGGATATATAATTTATACACGTTTTATCTACGAGAAAAGACGGCGAATATAGTCCAGGCTATTGGAAATTTAAAAAAGACGGCAAAATAAATAGTTCATACGAAGATGCGATCTTCGTATTATTTTAAACTTAAGGATGTTACTGAAGATTGGTTAAAAACCTTAGAACCTGGGCTTCCTGTGCTTGGGAAGGCAGTCCTGGCAATAAACCGGGCGGCCCTCAGTGGGCTGGAAGGGTACTTCGCATTCTTTACCGCAATCAGAACAAGTTGCCTTGTGCATTTCTCTTGGGCCACCGAAGTTTCTTCGGCCGCCCCTAAATCCACTGTCTCTCATTGATATTACTCATGCAGATTAACTCTGCACATGACAAAGAGGGAACATAGTATAAAAAGATATGCTTTGGATTGAACAAAAGTATTCCCGGCGGCCAGGCAACGATACTAAGGGATATGTAATATTTGCCGTATCCGGCTGGCCAGGGTCCTTTTTGGCCTTTCACAGTAGGGCAGGCCGGACCTCAAGCCATGATACTGGCGGCACTCGTCGCAGTAGCCGTGCCGCTCGCACTTGCTTTTCGGGCACGGACAGTCGGGCTTATGCATAAAAAAATAGAATGCGGGAACGATAATAATATTATCTATATAGGGTGGCCCTATGGGGTGGCCCACCCTGCGGGGAATGAAATGGATAAAAATAAAAAATGTAGGCGTCGGTACGCCTACCAAATTTCAGGCTGTTTTTCTCGTAGTGTAGCTGATCAAGGATCTGAGATCGACTTTGTGGTCTTACCACCAGCCGCCCCAGCCGCCCCAGCCAAGGCCGCAGGTGCCGCAGCCGCCCCAGCCGCCCCAGTAAGGCCAGCCCCAGCCACCCCAGCCGAGGCCGCCCCATCCTAGGCCGCCCCAGCCCCAGCCGCCCCACCAGGCGGTCGCCGGGAGTGCCAGGACCAGTACAGCTAATACGAGAAGAACGAAAATGGCTAGTTTTTTCATGTCCATTATTGTTCCTCCTCAAGGAGTCCACGTAAAATATCGGTAAAACCCTATTTTATGCCTTAAGCGAAAAATCAAGCACTATCCCGGGAAACTGTGCCGATAATGCGTGGTTTTGATGTGAATCTAATATCTTGTGTGAAGCCCGAAGCCATTTTTGAGTATGCGGGCTTTTAACCGAAAATACAGGAAGCCACGTCATAATATTACCGTCTGCCGATCGAACATCATGGAAATAGCAGGCTTAGAGATTACCATATCACTTGCAAAGTAATCGATAGAAGTATAAAAAAATAAACGACAACAGCTTATGGAGAAATAGACTATTAATATAATAATGTAAATAAGTAAAATATTAAATTATATCAGATAAATATAAATGCTTGTATTATCTACATAGCATTTGGGTTCATAGCTATAATTCTCCGATGAAAAGTCAACCAATTGATATATCATTTATCCGAGACCCGCCGAATTCACGTAAATCAGTGCCCGCGGGAGTTTAGCACCGATATATTTTATGCATGATTATTCGTGAAATGGGGGTCACTATAACGTTTAAAGTTAAATTGTGCCTTGTCGCTCCTACAATACTGGCTATCGTTGGACTGCTGTGGATGGTGGATATGGTAGCGGCCGCGACGCCTCCGGTGACTGACGGGCTGGTGGGATTCTATGATTTTTCCCGGGACAGCGGCAATACGGTGGTCGATCTCAGCGGCCACGGGAATAACGGCGTGGCCACCGGGACAGCGAGAGGCCAGTTACCGGACGGGACCTATTATCGTGATCTGAACGGCGGCGGTGACCATATCAGCATACCTCCGAGCTCATCCTTATCATATGCCAGTCCGGCGACAATCAGTTTCGGCCTTAAGATAAAGACGCCCCCCGATGTATCCGCATTATATGGTAAATTGCTGATGTCGAGGTATTTTGCCGGCTATGCGATTTATATGACCCCGTCGGGGAACCTTCAATATATCATATATACGGATGGCGGAGTGCAGCAGTCCTATATCGGTAGGACGCCTCTGGCGTCTAATACGAATTATATCTTATTCGTCACGTACGATGGGAAGCACCTGCAGGGATATATTAATGGCCAGCGGGATGGGGACGGCTATGGCTGGACATCCCAGACATTTGCGAAGTATGATGAGTACTGGACGGTCAGCGGGGACCAGGATGGCTATAACCAGGCGAAGATGACCGTTTTTGCCATCTATCTGTATGATCGGGCACTATCGGCCCCCGAGGTCGCCGGGCTATGGACGAACGGCAAAGCCGAGGTGGATTTTAGCGCGAACGACTACTTCGTGTCGAAATTAAAGAACAGCATCAACGTTACCGTAAGCCTGACGGACGTGCTCCCCTACGACGTAAGCGTGGATTATACGACGAATAACGGCGACGCCCTCGCCGGCACGAATTATGTGGCCGCCAGGGGGACATTGACATTTCACAGTGGCGAGGTCACTAAAAATATTACGATCCCCATAACGAGCAACGATGGGCTACTCTGGAATAACAAGCTAAAGTTCTACCTGACGCTGAGCGATCCGGTGAACGTGACCGTCGGCATGAATAACCCGGCGACCGTCAGCATCGGCAACAATGGCGGCATCATCCTGACCTTTGACGACTATTCGATCGATGCCTGGTACGGGATACGTGATATTTTAAGATCGTATGATGCAAAGGCGACGTTCTACTGCGAAGGCGCTGGGTATCCCGCTTCTTCGCCCGATCAGAAAGCGGAGCTGCAGGCCCTCATCGATGACGGGAATAGCATCCAGTCGCACTCTTACTTCCACTACAACGCCCCGCAGTACGTGGACCAGTATGGATTACAGGGATACATCGACACGGAGATCACGCCCGACATTCAATTGATGAACGATTTCGGCGGCACCCCCACCAGCTTCGCGTATCCCGGAGGCGATCGTACGGCTTACCTGGACAGTGTTCTCCTGACATATTTCGACAGTGTCCGGGATGTGGCCTACCCGGTGAACTATGGCAACGACGTATCGGAGGACGACGGCGCCTTTTACGAGTTCGACGGGACGAACACGAGGCTGTTCTCCACGGCGATGACCGATAATATTTACAATACGCCGGCGGAAAGCTTCTACGGCGGCATGGACCGCGCGCTGGAGAAAGGAGAAGTACTGGGGATCCTTTGCCATACTCCCTCGGATAATGGCCTGCCTTACAGCACGCCCATCAGCAAGCTCGCTGACATCGTCAAATATGCGCATGATCACGGCCTCACGTTCTATACGACGAACACCCTGTTCCCGGCGCAAAATGACGTGACCCTGACCCTCGATAAGTCTACGGTCAATGAGACCGACGGGAATATTCAGATAAACGTGATCAGGACAGGCCAGAAGAACCGCACGCTCGTCCTGGACTATGACACGGCCGACGGGACGGCGGTCAACGGAAAAGAATATGTCGGCTCCAGCGGCGTGTTAAAGTTCATCGTCGGCGTCGACAGCCAGGTGATCAGCCTGCATCTTAATGACGACCACGTCAATAACTCGAATGAATATTTTTACCTGAACATGAGAAGCCCGGATAATACGACCAGGGGGCCCGACCGGCAGTATAAGATCACGATCCTGGATAATGACCCCGTGCCTATTCCGACTCCAACGCCAACGCCGACAGCTACACCATCACCAACCCCAACACCGTCGCCAAAACCATTACCATCGCCAACACCCACAATAACGCCGACTCCGACACCGGGGCCAATACTGTATCAGATCAACATTAAGCAGGGCTGGAATCTCGTGTCGATACCTCTCGTGAACGATACTTTATGGGCCAGCCAGCTGGGAGATATCGGCGTCCGTAGAGTATCTTCGTATAACGTCGACTCCGGCGGCTACGACACGTTCGTCGTGGGCTTCAGTCCCCCGTCCGACGACATACAGATGAAGGCGGACCATGCCTATTTCGTCGATTGCGGCAGCGACGTGACATTCGACCTGTATGGAGTGGAAGACGAGCAGCGCTCGGCCACGGTCTATCCCAGGTGGAATGCGGTGGGCTGGAGCAGCCTGTCGACGGTAAAAGCTAGTGATATCAGCGGCCGGCTTGGCAATATTCAAAGAATTTGCCGGTACAACGGGTCGTCGGGGAACTACGACACCTACGTCGTGGGGTTCAGCGGCGAAGACATGAACTTTGATATAATGCCGGGCGATGGTTTCTTCCTTTACCTGGATTCCGATACGCCCGGCATATTAAGCTTAGGAGGACTATAATGAGAATTTACAGGACAGCTTTACTGATGGCCTTCATACTTGTAGTAGCCGGCTACTTCGTTTTACCGTTGGCCTTTTCGCAGGTTGCGCCCCCTGCGACGGTCGCAGGCACGGTAACGGTGAACGGCGTCGCGATGGACGGCGTTCGGGTGTCCGGCGGAGGCGGAAGCGACGTGACCCACGGGGGAGGCAAGTATACGTTCAGCGTCACTCCCGATGTATCGATAACGGTAACGGCCACATATAATGGCCACACCGCTTCTACTAGTTCATTTACAGTAAAAAGCGGCGATATGGCAATTAAAAACTTGAATGTGATAATACCTGTAGATACGCCTACGCCAACGCCCACACCGACACCAACCCCTACTCCAACCCCAACTACTACACCCACGCCAACGCCAACTGCTACACCCGCTCCTGAACCGTCGGATACTCCCACTCCTACTCCGACGATAACGGCCACGCCAACGGCGACTCCACATCCGACGTTAACGCCTACTCCGACCCCCATGTTAGAAGGGACAATAACTCCTACGCCCACGATAGCGGCAGATTTTACTCCAACTCCGACGCCTACGCCGAGCATTACGCCTGAAAATGATACCGAATTGACTGCGATGCCGACGCCGCCTATCGAGGCATATTCTCAAAACATGACGGCTAAACAAGAGGAGACTTCACCGCAGATGGCCTCAACCCCGGGGCCGGCCAGTAGTTCAAACGGCATGCAGGGCGGGTATGAAGTTTCACGGATGAATGATCTGGCCAATAAGAATGGCATCACGGATACATCACCTGTGCCGGGAGCCCATGATGCAGCTATACCCGCCAGCGTCAAGGCCGAAGCGCCAGGTTTCGAAGCCATGGCCTCCGTAATCGCTCTGGCAGGTGCGGTGTGCCTGATCACGAGGACGAAGAAATAGCCGGATATTGTTATTTAAACCCAGGTTAATCGGGCTACGTAAAAAGATAAACATGCTCCGGTGGAGAGCCGAACCATAATGGTTCAAATCTCCAATACTTTTTCGTACACTCATTCGTCAAATCCACATTTTACGATCGGCGGACTGAACAGTCGTTATTTCAGTCTGCTGATCCTTTTTAAGGTTTTTTCTCATTCCCGTTTTGTATGGTGAACAAATACTGTATATGCGATGTTGTCCCAGGCGTTGTGAATGCCGATAAAAAGCAATAACAGCGCAGCAGCTCCGACGCCAAACCATATTTCTCGCTGGTAGGACGATTCTGCGAAAAATGACGATGCTAATAAGGCATAAGCGGCCAGAGGTAGCACGACATGAAATAACCAGTCCTCTATCCCAGGGGGATATGCTTCCTGCCGGCGCATTCGAAGAGCAGTAATAACGGTGTACCCTAAACCACAAAGTCCGATGAGGCTTGATAGTGTAGCGGGAATGCCCGCCGATTGCCAGGGCGCTAGGAATAGCGCAGATAGCAACAAGGTCACTCCGAAGTGAACGATCGTCGGCGTCAAAAATGCTGCCCCGGCCTGTGCTCCGCCTTTATTGGGCAGTTTTTGATCAAGGATGGTCAGGACGACAAACTGTAACCCGATAAGGGCGCCTGCAGCTGACCCGGCCATTACATAGAAACTATCCCAATCGGCAAGCTCAGTCATCATAATATCCACCTATTATGCATTTTAAGTCTATTTGAACGCTTGTTTTGCAATTGCAACTCTCTTCTCCAGATCAGGCCCTTCAAGCTCCTCGACAACGGATTCCAGGATCGCTGGTATATCTATGTGCTGAGGGCATTTTTCGACGCACTCACCGCATTTTATACACTGTGACGCAAACTCGGTTTCTCCTGTGGATAGAACACCGCACAGCCTTACCGCATAGTGGAACTTTACCCCCGCAGCATTATCGGACATACTCAAGTTATTGTAGTCCTCGAAACAGAACGGGATGTTCACCCCTTGCGGACAGGGCATACAATATCTACAGCCGGTACAGCCTACTTTCATCAGTTCGCGATATTTCTGCTCGACCCGTTTTATCAGTAGCAGCTCATCATTGGTCAAAGATTTCGGGTATGCTTTCTCTGCCGCTGCAAGATTCTCCTCGACATGAGTTTCCTGGTTCATACCGGAAAGGACGACAGTTACTTCCGGGTGGTCCCAGACCCAGCGAAGAGCCCATTCAGCGGGCGTCCTCTTTGTCGGAGCCTCATCCCAGATCTCTTTAATTGCTGAAGGCATCGGACTTACGAGATTTCCGCCCCGGATAGGTTCCATGATGATAACGCCAAGGCCTTTTGATGCTGCGTACACCAAACCTGCGGTACCTGCCTGGTTCCTTTCGTCCAGGAAGTTGTACTGGATTTGACAGAAGTCCCAATCGTAGGCATCCACGATTCGGTTGAAGTCCTTTCCCGCGCCGTGGAAGGAAAAGCCCGCGTTAATAATACGGCCGTCTGCTTTGGCCTTATCGAGGAAATCGACTATGCCAAGCTTTTCGACCTCGTCCCATAACTCACCGAGCAGCGCATGGACGAGGTAATAATCAATATGATCGGTATTGAGCTTCTTCAGCTGGGCGTTCAGGAAATGGTCCATGTCCTCCCGGCTTTTCACCAGCCAAGTCGGGAGCTTGGTTGCAAGCTTTACTTTCTCGCGGTACCCGCCCGCAAGGGCACGGCCTAAAAACAGCTCGCTCTGGCCCCCATGATAGGGCCAGGCCGTATCTACATAGTTTACTCCTCGGTCGATCGCATGGCGAACCTGATCAGTAGCTCTCATCTCATCAATGGAACCATCAGCTTTCACTGGAAGGCGCATACAGCCGAATCCGAGGATAGAAAGCTCATCTCCGTTCTTAGGCATTTTCCTGTACAGCATTGTTCATTCACCTCTTGTTGGCCAGTATTACTTGTTCATCCCGGTGCGACTGAGCCAGACGGCAATTTCATCCTTTGCATTTCTCACGCTTCCGCCCCGCACGGCGAGGCCCTCCATGACGGTCGACTTTGAGCATACTTTTTTGATATCTGTCACGCTATGTCCCAGTCCGCTACCCTCATGGGTACAAAACGGTACGATTGTTTTGCCGGAGAAATCATACTCCTCCAGAAACGTCGCAACCGGCATGGGGACCGTACCCCACCAGTTAGGGTAACCGAGAAAAATCAAATCATACGACGCCATATTTTTCAAATGATTGACAAGATTAGGTCTGGCGTTAGAGCGCAGTTCCTGCTTGGCCACCTCTGTGGTTTCCGTGTAATCCTCCGGGTACGCCTTCACCGATTCTATGCGAAATAGATCACCCTTAGTAATATCATGGATCATCTTTGCAGCGACTTCCGTGTTGCCGACAGACAGGTTTACGATCTTACCCCCGACATAGTTGTTGCCAGGACGCGAAAAGTAGGCCACGAGAATTTTCACTTCAATCATCCTCCAACTAATTACTTACATATCGACTGATGTTACGATAGTATACAATTGTAACATAGGATATAAATAGTATGTACAAACAGATATGTAACATACATACAGGTTTGATACTATGGATAGTGGTTCTCAAAAGTACAAATATGACTGGGGAATGGACGCCACCCTGGATGTGATCGGCGGTAAATGGAAGCCGCTAATCATCTATGCTCTTAGCGATGAGACTCTACGTTTTAGTGAGCTAATGGACAGGCTACAGCCCAAAATTACACAGCGGATGCTAACAAAACAACTTCGCCAACTCGAGGAAGACGGACTCATCACAAGAAAGGTTTACACACAGGTCCCGCCGAAAGTAGAATATTCGCTCACAGAAACAGGAAAATCCCTTATGCCTATACTTGACCAGCTGTGCGAGTGGGGATACGAGCATATGGGGGACCGTATAAAATACCAGTGTGAAGAATAACTAGTACATCCGCGTCTGAGTCGAGAACCTTGTCGCTGGCGACCACGCGAAGGGCGCCCGGTTCGTGGACATACTGCCTAACATCGAGATGCAGACGTATAACTATGGTTTACGATTTTATATGTGCTTAAACAATAAAAACAAATAATGAAACAAAGTAAATTAATGCTTAATATTAAAAATAAAGGCTATAAACGTGAAATAAAGTCAAGATGCTCCGGTGGGGATTCGAACCCCAGTCGACGGAGTGAGAGTCCGTCATGATTGGCCGGTCTACACTACCGGAGCATAAAAGCAACAATACAAGTCTATTCTTATTATTTATATCTTGCGGGTATGCCAGGACGCCGGCGCTAGACCTTGTATATCCGGTAATTGTCCTGGTATTTCGGGTCAGTCCAGTTAAATACGCACTGGTAGTGGCTGGCAAAGAACTCCTGGTTCACGTAGAACTGGGTGGAGCTAAGCTCGCTGGGCCCGATATAGACATAGTCGATGCCGTTGCTCTCGAGCATGCCAGCGGCGCTGTCCTGATACGTGGCCCCGTACATGGATTTTACGGCACGCTGCCGGCCGGTGAAGTTTATGCCGTGGGTATAGAGCCAGCCCCCGTAGCCCAGGTAGGACTTCCGGCCGGCGAGGCTGGTGACGGGGCTGATGGGATTATCGGACGTCAGGAACACCGCGTTCTTCGGGGTATTCTGCATGATCCAGTCTGCGACGTGGACGTCGGCCTGGCTGAACTCGACGTACGGGTGGAAGAGGATGAATGCCGCCACCATGGCCCCGGTGAGCACCGTGAAGGCGAGGAGCACGGCGAACAGGGGCTTGCCGAGCTTTGGTCGATCGTGGATATACAGAAGAGATGCCGCCATCAGGAGCGCCGAGGGCATGAGCCAGAAGCTGAAGAACTTATGGTTATCGTAGTCCCAGGGCTGGAAGACGTAGACGCTGGCCATGACGAAGATGGCCAGGAACGGCAAATAGAATTTCAGGTTTTTCCTTCCCACGACGAAAAAGCCGATGATGAGCAGGAGCAATTCCAGGCCCATATTCTCTATCCAGAATAGCGGGATGTTGGCGAGCGAGCCCGCCATCCACCCGATCTCCACCCGGAAGCTGGAAACGCCTATCTGGCCGGCCATCCAGAGAGCCTGGGGGATCGCCAGGAGGAGCGCCGGCGTCATGAAGTAATACCATCGCCTCTCGCGGAAGACGAGCAGGAGAAGCGTCGAGGAGAGCAGAATGGCGATGTAGGAGTAGACGTGGAACATGGGCAGCAGGCCCGTCAGTAAGCCGGCGAGCAGCAGCGCGTTCCTGGATTCATTCGGGCGCTGGACGAGCACGACGTAGAGCAGGAGCACGATGAAGGCTCCTGCGGAAAAGCCGATGAGGGCGGTGCGCTGGGCCAGGACGATGACCATGAAGTTCGTGAACACGAGGTTATATGACCAGACGGTCGTGTAATTGAGGTTCCCGGAAATGAACGATGCGATATCGAAGCCGGAATTCCAGAGGTCGATGGCGGCGGCGATAAACCCCAGCCCGCCGCTGAGCATAATGAGGATGACGGTGAGGACACCGCCCGCCCGCCTCGATAAAAAGCGCTCGCCCAGGAAGTACAGGGACGAGAGGAGGGACGAGAGCAGCAGCCAGCCGGGAAGCACGACGCTCCACTGCAGGCCGAGGCCCAGTGAGTACAGCGCCGCCGAGTAGAAGTCGATGAGGAACGTATACCGCAGGGCCTGTCCGGCCATCATGGGGTACGACGGGGGATAGTTGTAGCCTTCGCCGAACGACGTGATCACGGACGAGTGAAACGAGATGTCCCCATAGAACGGGTACGAGGCATGGTATTCGCCGTCGTAGTAGGTGAGAAGGCAGAGGAAAACGAAGGCGAAGGCGACGAGCACGATGGCCCCGACGATGGCCAGGTGTTCCCTCTCGAAAGCAGGCGGCTTCGGCCGTATCCATGCCACCGTCGCCAGCATGATGAGCGCGGCGACGCCTGTGCCCGCGCTCAGGCTGCCCGTCAGTAGATACGGAATGAGACCAAGCCAGGCGGCGACGATGATACCGGCCACGGGCGACGCTATAGCGACTTCCAGGCCTTTCAGGGGCAGCCGGAATACGCTGAGGATGGAATAGCCGAAGATCACGGTCAGGGCCAGGAACAGGAGGCCGAGGACGCCGAACAGGTACACGGCTCTGATTATGCGATGCTTCGGTCTTATACCTTTTCATGCGGCAGACGGCAGCCCCCCGAAGCAGTAAACTATATATGAAATAGGCCGTTAAGTAAAGCTTAATATGACCGGCATTACGGACTTCGCCAAATACGGGCTCGTCATCCTGATGTTCCTGCTCTTCCTCTATACGTCGTACTGTATGAGCGCCTCGTATCAGATCCCGGGGACGGATAGCTATTACCTTTTCCCCGAGGTCAAGGCGAACGCGGACGCCTGGTACGGCCGCGTCGTATTGCCTGGGGAGCTTGACGCCACGGCGTGGGTCAACGAGAACCTTAATATGTCCGACAAGTTCGTGGCCGACATTTTCGGGGCGGAGACCATCATGGGCATGACATGCCGGGTCTCCACGGTGGGCGGCGACTGGGCGAACGCACCGAACCCCGTCAAGGTCATGAGCGATACGAACCAGATCTATACGACCTCCAGCGCGTGGGAGGCCTATAGCCTGGCGAAGGAGGACAACTGCACCTACGTCTGGCTGCCGAACCGGAACACGTTCTCGGGATACGACTGGGTGTACGGGGAACACGATAAGTTCAACGATACACAGTATTTCCAGCTTGTCTATGAGAATGAGGACGTCAAGATCTATAAGATATTGGAGGCCGCGCAATGAGCAAGCAATCGGACGAGGTCATTAGAGTCGTTAAGAAATACTGGTATATGGTGGCGCTAGCGCTCATCGTACTTATCGCGCTCTGGTATCGTCTGGGCATTATCGACAGCTATATCATTCCCACGTACGGTAACACGATGTACCACGTGGGCATCGAGCGGGAGACCATCCTCACGCAGTACTATCCCACGACCGAGCTTTCGTACGGTGGCGGCTTCCCGAACTTCTACGTGCCCGCCTATCGCCTTCTCATCGTTTCGATGTGCGTGGCCACGGGAATCGACCCGATGATCATGTCGGGCCTGATGACCATCGTGCTCGGCATCATGGTCTTATTGGTTTTGTACGTGCTTGCGTACCGGCTGAGCAATAACCTGTATGTGGCCCTGTTTGCGGCGTTCTTCTTCATCATGTCGCCCGACATCACCATCTACACCATGCGGCCGCTCCCGGAAATTTTAGGGCTGTTCCTGGTGCCCTTCACGCTGCTCTTCGTCATCCGTGAGGACTGGTGGCTGGCGTCCATCTGTGCGGCCATTACGGCTCTGACGCACCAGATGACGCTGCTCACCCTGGTCGCCGTTATCGGCACATACATGCTCTTCCAGCTCATCCGGGCCGCATGGCAGTATTATAAGGATAGAAAGGATCGCGAGGCGTTCATGAAGCCCCTGCGCACCGTGCTCGGGTGTCTGGCGCCCATCTTCGTGGCATGCCTCACCTATGCGGCCTGGCTGGTCTACTCGACGGGCTCCGTGAACATCATGAGCATCGCGCAGGTGACGAACCACGAGGGGAACCAGGTCGACGTCGCCCTGTTCCTCCGCGTCGGCGTTTTCGTGCTTATCTTCACGGTCATCGGCCTGTTCTTCTTAGGCGATAAGCTGTTCAGCCGCCCTGGCGAGCCGAAAGACCCGAAGGGCGAGTACGGCCTGAGCACGTCCGTCGACTCGCTGCTGCTAATCGGCGCCTGGGCGCTGATCACGCTGCTCCTCACGTTCAACGATAAGATATTCTACATTTTCCCGGACCATAAGTTCCTGATCTTCCCCAACTTTATGGACCGCTATCTCACCTTCTTCGCGCAGATCTGTGTCATCATCGCGGCCTATGGCGTGTACGCGGTGCTCCGGGCGGTGGACCTCGACATACTCAGGGAGAAGCCATGAGAAGGGAGTACTGGCTGCTGCTGGCCCTCGCCGGCCTCGTTGCCATGCTTCCGCTCGGGCCCATCCAGCTCGCCCTTCTTCTTACGGTGCCCGGCTTTGCCCTTCTCGCCCTCGTCAGGGAGCGCTTCAATGTCGTCGAGCTCGTAGCCTATTCCTTCACGTTGTCGATCCTGGTGTTCCCGCTCGCGGTCTTCATCGCGTATTTCGCGGGCATATGGCATGCCGGGGCCGTCCTGCTCGGCCTCATGGCCATGGCTGTCGCCGGCATAAAATATTATAAAGGCTCTGACATCGAGCTGACCCGGTCGAAATACCAGTGGGCCGTGCTTGGGGTGGCATTGTTTATTTTTGCCGTCGTGCTCTTTCTGACGCTGAAGACGTTCACGCTGACGCCCGCGGGCTTCGTATGCGATACGACCCACGCGTCGGACCTGAACTTTCACCTCTCCATAGCCCAGCGCTACATAGAGTCGCCCCACATTCCGCCCGAGGACCCGTATCTGCCTGGCTACGACATCGTCTACAACTGGTTCATGCACCTGCTCTTCGGGGAGCTGGGCGTGCTTACGGGAGTGAGCCTGTTCACCATATTCGACATCATCGTGCCCCTGGTATCTGCGCTGATCTTTACTGACGCCTACCTCCTGGCCGAGTACTTATTTAGCTCGGAGCGCCACGGGCTCGTGGCGGCGGTCGTTTTCGTGGCCGTATCGGGGCTGTCATGGATATACATCCTGTACCAGCTTTTTGTCCTCAATAACCCGAGCCCGGACATTTTCAAGGAGATGGTCTACGAGTGGCCGGGGACGATAAGCATGATCCCGGGGATCAATTTCACCATGATGCTAAAGTACGACCCCACGGTGCTGTTCTTTTTGCTGCCGCAGACGCAGACATTCGGGCTGATGGCCACCATCTTCGGCTTTTTAGCATTCCTTAAGACGATTAAGGAAAAATCGATCCCGTATGCGGCTGTGACGGCCGTCGTGCTCGCCTCGCTCGTGCTCTTCCATATGATCTCCGCGTTCCCGGTCTTCATCACGATGGGCCTCATGTTCCTTTATTTACTGTTCCGGCGGCGGTTCGGCGACGCGCTCATATCGGCGATACCCCTCGCGGCCGGTGCCATCGCCTCGATATATCAGCTTGCGATCATGCAGCAAGGCAACGCCGCACAGATCATCATCGCCCACCATCCCGATGTAATCCCCACGATCATTTTCTCCATCGGCCTGCTCATCCCGTTCGCCATTTATGGCATGTACATAAAAAGGAATGACGAGGCATGCGGCCTGCTGACGCTCTATGCGGTCATCAATATCGTGCTGCTGAACGTCGTGGAGATGCCGGCGACGGTGAACACCTACCGTTTCCTCGTCTACGCGGCACTGCCGATATCCCTTTTTGCCGGCTACGTGTTTTCACAGTGGCTGAGTTCACGCAATTACCTGAAGATAGGGGTCGCGGCGGCAGTCATACTGCTCATGGTGCCTTCCACGGCAATTATGCTGGGATTCTATAACGACTCGTCGTATGTCCATGCGACGCCGCCCGAATATGAGGCGCTCCAGTGGATCAAGGCCAATACGCCGAAGGACGCGATCATCTTCGAGGAGCCTGGCTTCTTCCCCCGGGTGCCGGTGGTCACGGGAAGGGACGTCGCCTACTCGGGCGAAATATATACGTTACAGTACCACAATGTGGACTTACAGGCCGATGCCTACGGCATTCTAAGCATCACGGGCCCCGCGGCGCTCTATGATAAGCTGTCGCAATATAACGTCAGCTATGTCTTCGTAGGCCAGCGCGAATCTCAGCATCCGTTCACGGCAGCGCTCAAGAATACACAGTACTTCGAGCCCGTCTACGATAAGGATGGAGTGTATATCTACGAATTGACTGGACACAGTCCCGCAACAGGAGACACGTAATATGGATATCAGCCCCCTGAACTGGCTCGCGTTCATCGCGGCCTTTCTGTACCTGCTCATATTGCCCGGATACAACATAGTGAGGACGCTGGGCTGGGACTCTAAGCTCAACCCGGTCGAGCTCGTGGTCTACGCTTTCGGCATCAGCGTGGCAATTCTCGCCGTCCTCGCGACGCTCGTCGCGCTGCCCTTCAGCATAGGGCTAAATTTTTATACCATCATCATACCTGAAACACTGATCATCATACTAACCAGCAAGGAAGTTGTCGGGTTCGTCCGCCGGATGCTGAAAGTATGAGGAGCGGCAGTGTCTCTGGTTGAACTATTAAAAAAGCAAGGGTACCATATCATCGGCGAGCACAGCGCCATCAAGCCGTGCCTGTGGCTGGGGCGATCGCTCAAGGGGCAGGGAGCCTGCTATAAGTCGCATTTCTACGGCATTCAGTCCCATTTATGCATGCAGATGACCCCCTGCATCGCCTGCAACCAGCGCTGCCTGCACTGCTGGAGGCCCGTCGAGGAGCCGTTCACTGTCAAGTCCTGGGACCGGCCCGAGACAATCGTCGACGGCTGCCTGAAAGAGCAAAAGCGGTTCATTTCGGGCTATGGCGGCATTCAGGAGACTGATCTGCGAAGGTGGAAGGATGCCTTCGAGCCGCGCCACGCGGCCATATCGCTCGTCGGGGAGCCCACCCTCTATCCTCACCTGAAGGAGCTCGTCGCCTTATTGAGCGAGAAGGGCATGTCCACTTTCATCGTCACGAACGGCACCCGCCCGGATGTGCTGGATAAGGTCACGCCGAGCCAGCTGTATATGTCCTTAGACGCGCCGGACAGGGAAACTTACCTGACGGCGTGCAATCCCGTTGCCGATCTCTGGGATAAGGTGAACGAGTCCCTTGAAGTCCTGGGCCAGCGGGACAGCCGCCGGGCGCTTCGGCTTACTCTTATCAAGGGCGTCAACATGAAAGACCCGGAAGGGTACGCTGCGCTCATAAAAAAGGCGTCGCCTGATTACGTGGAAGTAAAAGCCTATATGCACCTGGGATATAGCCGGAACCGGCTGCCCCGGGAGGCCATGCCGAAGCACGAGGAAGTGTTGAGCTTCGCCCGGCAGGTCGCCGACGCGGCCCAATATAAGTTGGCCCTGGACGTGGAGCTCAGCCGGGTGGCGCTGGTAAGTAAAGACGGTGCCGTGAAGCCGCTCATATGAACCGGCCGTAAGGGAAAAAGGGCATACATCGACGCTATTTTTACAAGATTCCAGCGATAGTCCTCTGATTAACATCGCCATAATATTATAAATCGGAACCATTTTTTATAACCTGAAAAAGGGGATGAAATCATGAAAATGGTAAAAGCAGTAATGGCGTTGGTACTATCCGCCATCTTTTTGGGTGCGGTAGCGGGCGTTGCGGCCGCCAACGTGCCCGGCGTCGCGGTCAACGCGCCTCCGCCCCCTCCCGCGCCGAACGTGGCGACGGCGGGAAGCGATGCGCTGGTCAAGGTCGTTGTAACTCACCGGGATACCGGCTCACCGGCATTACACTACGTGGACCGGGTCATGCTCTATGACGGCAATAAGCTTATCAAAGAATGGAAGTACGACCAGAACAGCTATCGAAAGGACGAGACCTGGACGGAAAGCCTGACGGTGCCGGCAAAGTCGGATATGCAGCTGAGGGCCGTGGCGCACTGCACGGTCCACGGGTACGACCTCGCCGGCATGCACGTCAGGGTACTGCCTTCGGGCACGACTCCCGCGCAGATGATGCAGACCGACGCGGCCTCCGCGGGCATGCAGGCCTTCGGCTATGCAAACGCGGGTAAGGCGTCCGATTTCGTATCGTCCGCGGACGCAAAGCTGCTCCGGGACAACATTAAGGCGAACTCGGGCGAGCTGAAGAGCTTCCAGGCGAAGATGTCCGACTGGATGAAGTCATCGGAAGGAAAACAGTTCATCGCCAGCTTCGGAACGGCGGGGGCGCCGATGGCAGCGGGCGAAATGGGCAGACAGACGCCGGCGGCCGTGATGCCCACCAAAGTAGCCATGATGAAGAAGAACACTGGAATGCCTGCCCTGAGGGCATCGCCGTCGGCCAGGCCGACGATGAAGCCTGGCATAAAATACTTGAGCATCACGCCCCGGGGAGTTAAGACGCCCGCCGAGAGCTATGGCATCTACGGCCTGGGCGGCAACGTGCCGTCTGCCCAAAAAGCCATGGCAACCGTGAGGTCGGTCCCATCGGGCTCGTCGACGGCCGGTGTTCCGGCATCCCATGTCACCATTCCCTATGTGGCAGGGGACAAATCGGGAAGGGGCACGGTGGGGACAAGCAAAGCGGTAGCGCTCTCCGATGACAAGAGATATGCGGGACGGGGCCCGGGCCTCGTAGGCACGACGATTGTCCAGACTCCGGCATCGGCACCGGGGCCAAACGCGAGGCCCACGGCCTTCGTCATTTGTAGAGTCTGTTAAAATGATAAGGGCTTGGGCCTTAGCCCACTTTTTTTTATCATAAGGATAATGTGATGAGCGGCCCTATAACTTGAGGGTAATGGCATGGAGTCATTGAAGGATATCAGCGCCAGGGTCCGGGCCCGCTTCGACGCGATGGACAAGGCCAGGGAGGGCGCTCTCGCCGCTTCACGTAAGATCACCAGGAATTCGGGGGACTCGATCAAGGCGATTCACCGGGGCGAGTGGGCTGAGGCAGAGCGCCTGATCCGCGAGACCCGGTCCCTGAGCGATCAGCTGCACGACGCGCTCAAGGATTTCCCGGAGGCCTATTATTCGGGCTACGTAGAGGACGCTCAGGTCGAGTTCGCCGAAGTATCGATCCTGTATTCGGTGCTGAGGGGGCTTGATCTGCCGACGCCCGAAAGTCTCCGGATCGAGAATACGGCCTATCTAAAGGGCATGGGCGATGCTTCCGGCGAGCTGAGGCGGCACATACTGGACCTGATACGGAAGGGACGGCCGGAAGAAGGTGAAAAATACCTGGACATCATGGACGAGTTCTATACGGAGATGATGTCGTTCGACTATCCCGACGCCATCATGCACGGCCTCCGCAAAAAGACGGATGTAGCCCGCTCGCTCATCGAGCGCACCCGCGGGGACCTGACGAACGCCCTCGAGATCAAGGGCCTCCATGAGTCCATGGAGCGTTTCGATCAAAGGCTTAAATAGGCCTATTTTTTATTCCGCTTTTGCAGATACCAGATGCCGCCCCGGACTGCCATGCTTCCGATGACCGTGATCATCAGTGCAGCGTAGGCGACGAAGGCTATGCCGGCTATCAGCTTCGGAAAGGAAAAGCCCAGATGTCCGAAGTCCGGCAGCGTGAACGACGGCGGCTGGCTTATGCGGCTCCAGTCGAACGACGGCAACACGATGTACGAAGGTACGGTCGAGCCGGGATCATAGGGCACAGGCGACGGCGGAGGGCCATATTTTACAATGGGCACCCCGTACATCGGCTGGATAACCGGGCCGGCGGAATTTGTAAGGCTACCGATACTCTCAACCCACGACATAATTATTATTTATGTTTTAATATAAAATAACTCTATCGCCCGAAATTGCCCTGCTTGCGCCGGCTTTCCGCGAGAATGCGGATATGGCACATGGACGGCCTGCCCTCGCGGAGATCCCAGAGGTGAAGGCTGTTACCCAGGCAGAACTCCCACCACTCGCATCCGTCGCACAGGCCGCAGCGCTTCCAGCTCAGGTCCCGCATGCTCTGGTACCGGTGTTCCCAGACATCGCTGAAGCGGTCATGGCGCACGTTTCCCTGTATGAATTTCGGGGGCAGGTTCGGGCACGCCCCGATATCCCCGTTCGCGAGAATGCTCGCGATGCTGATGCCCGCGGGACAAAAGTAGAGCGAGTCCCTCACTTTCCCCTCGTATTCGGTGCCCAGGAACCCCTCCTCTTCAAAGGTTATGCGGAGCCCCTTTTCGCGGCGTTTCCTGACGATGAAGTCCAGCAAAGAGCGCAGCTGAGAGGGCTGGAGCCTGAAATTCGGGTCATCTTTGGCCCGGCCGATGGGCGTAACGGTGAGGAGCCGCCACTCGTCGATGCCCATGCGGCTGAAAAGCTCGTATAGCCCCTGGAGGTCGCCGATGTTGTACTGGCTGACGCAGGTGGTGGCCTGCACGACGCTGAAGTATCCAGATCCTTTAAGGAGCAGCAGGGCGTCGATGGTCCGGTCAAATGAGCCGCCTTTTCGAATGAGCTCGTGCGCTTTCCGCAGGCCGTCGACGCTGACGGTGACCGTGTTCATGCCGGCGCCATGGCATTTCTCCACGACGTCATTATCCACGAGCATGCCGTTCGTGACCATGCCCCACTGGAATCCCAGCCCGCGGACATGGCCCATAACGTCGAAGAGGTCTTTTCGCAGGAGCGGCTCTCCCCCTGTCACGGCCACCATGATGGAGCGGGCGTCGAAATCGGCGGCGATGGACTCGAAGACTGCCTTTATTTCATCGGTAGCCAGCTCGCCAGGCCCAAGGACCGTGCAGCTGCTGCCGCAATGTCCGCAGCGGAGGTTACAGGCGCGGGTGGTCTCCCAGAAGAGATACCGCAGCTTATGCTCTTTTCGCTCCTGTTCTACCCTGCCCTGCCACGCCTTGAGGCGGCCTGCTATCACCAGACTGTCGAGCCCTGGAATAAATATTTGCCTCCATGTCTCCGGTTAACACGCCATAAATATATACCTTAAATGCCTAATCAACGGCCATTATGGCTGAGAGCATCTTTAAGCGCTACGACAGGCAGGTATGGATCCTTGTAGCGGGCTCTCTCATCAACACGTTCGGCACATCCATCGCCTACCCTTTCGTTTCACTCTATCTCTATAAATACCGGGGCGTCTCCATGACGGACGTGGGGCTGGCGCTGCTCGTGGCGGCCTCGGCCGGAGGCATCATATCGGTCGCGGGCGGCGAGCTCTGCGACCGCTTCGGCCGAAAGATCATGCTGAACGTGGGGCTTTTCCTCCAGATGGTGTCCTTTGCGCTGATGGGCTACGCCATCCTGGCGGGCTGGGGCTACGCCGAGTTCACGCTCCTGATGGTACTGAAGGAGATATCCGGCGGCCTATACCGCAACGTCCCACAGGTGATGGTCTCGGACACCGTGGAGCCGGGCGACCGGATCGGCGCTTTCAGCCTGCTCCGCATAGGCGGAAACCTGGGATTCGCCCTGGGCCCCATGTTCGGCGGCATCCTGGCGTCGTACTCCTACGCCGCCATGTTCATCATCACTGCGATAACCAGCGGCGCCTACATGCTCATCTCGCTGCGGCTCCTTCACGATACCCGGCCGGACGAAAAGGATATCGCGGCCCACCCGCACCACGACCCGATGTGGACAAACGTCCCGTTCATCCTTTACTGCGCCGTTTCCGTCATCGCCTCGCTGGTCTACTCGAACCTGTTCACCACGTTCGGCACGTTCGCCGGCGGCTTCGTGGGCGTGTCCGAGTCCATGGTGGGCTTTATATTTTCGCTGAACGGCTTCATGGTGGTGTTTTTACAGCTCTCGGTCGCCGGCTTCCTGGGGCGCTTCAAGCTCACCACGTCGCTCATCCTGGGCTCGCTCATCTATGCCGCGGGCTTTGCCCTCGTGGGTTTCTGCAATAGCGCCGGGATGCTCTTCGTGAGCATGTTCATCATCACCATGGGCGAGCTGGTAGTATCACCGGCATCTCAGACGCTGCTCTCGGAGATGGCGCCCCCCGAGGCCAGGGGCCGCTACATGAACATCGCCGGCTTTATCGGCGGCAGCGGCACCGCCTTCGGGCCCGCCGTCGGAGGGTACCTCATGGACCGTTTTGCTAAAAACATCGTCATGATGTGGCTGATCCTGGGAGCGCTCGAAGTCGCCTGCGCCGCCGGGTACCTGGAGCTGAGGCTCAAGCTGACCGCGAAAATGGACGATGTCAGGCCCGCCCACATTTAATTTCCGCTATTTAATTATCACATTCAGTAGTTCCGTGTTTGTGTCATGATGGTTTGCTGCTCTTTAAGGCATAACGGTGACGGAGGACACTATTTTTCACCACAAAGTCCAGTAGTTACGTGTTTGTTTAATAGTCCTTTGCCATTTTTTCGATTTTCGTACTGCCCGTCGGTTTTTCAACACGAAAGCACGAATTCTTTTATATCCCACGTAAGGGCACGGAAATCACTAAGGTCCATGCCTGGCGCTTAAAACACGAAACAACCTCCCGAATGAACACCAAACCACAAAAGGATTGAACCACGAGGACGGCATGACCCTTATGCTTTATTTAATATGCTTT
>NZ_DATJPM010000009.1 GCF_035506375.1 Methanocella sp. | reverse complement strand
GTGGGGGCTTAGAGTTAAAGGTATAAAAATATCACAAATCTTATATTACTGCATCTACTGATAATTACTAATCTCATGCATCTTTTTCTTCAACTTGAGGATAGCTTTACTCGCCATATCCCTCAGAACCATCCAATATAGATATCCTCCAGCACATGCGCACAGAGTCCCGCCCCGATAAGAGAGAAGTATGCAAAATCTGAGTAACATTTTTAGGCATTTTTTGTTACGCAAACGAATTTGTAGTATCATTTTGTTACTCAAAACGTTTTGAGTAACATTTTTTGGCATTTTTTGTTACTCAAAAGAACTTGTGGAGTTGAAATGATACCATATCTCCTTATGGCGCCAGCAAGCTTTCGGGCGAGCAATACGCTCTCATGTTTCACAGGGCCTACCGCCTTCCGACGACGTCCATCCGCCCCTTCAACATCTACTGCCCCGCCAGGGTTACCAGGATCGACGAGCTGGCCATACCACTAACATGCCGGTGTAGCCGTATTCTTTTGAGCTATTCTCCCATTCTCTATTCTGATTACCTCATCCGCCATATCGGTCATCGTCAACCTGTGTGACACGATTATGGTCGTCCTTCCGCTGATTAGTTCAGCTAAGGATTTTTTGATCAGGTCCTCCGTGCCCACATCAATGGCCGACGTAGGCTCATCCAGGATCAGGATCTGCGAATTCTTTAAAAACGCCCGGGCAATGGATATCCGCTGTCTCTGTCCGCCCGACATCTTAGCGCCCCGCTCCCCCATGACCGTCTTATACCCATCGGGCAGTTTCATTATATCCTCGTGGATGTGCGCTTTTTTCGCCGCTTCGACAACCTCCTCATTGCTGGCGTTTATCCGCCCATACTTGATGTTATTCTCGATCGTGTCGTCGAACAGGAATATCTCCTGCGATACCACGCCGATCTGTTTCCTCAGCCAGGCGTGGTCTATATCGTTCAAATTCACGCCGTCCAGGTAGATCGCCCCGGACTGTGGCGTATACAGCTTCAGCAGCAGATTGATCAGCGTCGTCTTACCCACCCCGCTCGGCCCGACCAGCGCGACCGCCTCGCCCGGGCGTACTTCAAAGCTGATGTTCTTCAGCACCGGCTCCTTCTCGTTATAGGCGAACGACACGTCGTCGAACCGGATGTGGCCTGCGAGCTTATCGGGAATGTATAGCTTTTTCTTATCCTTATCCCATTCGAACTCCGGCACGATGCTGAACATCTCCTTCAGCCGGTCCAGGGAGGCCAGCATCGGCTGGAACGACAGGTACGTGTAGAACAGGCTGTTCACGGCGCCCGTCATGATCAGCACATAGCCGAGAAAGGCGACGAAGTCGCCTATCGTCATTACGCCCTTCTGGATCTGGAGCACGCCCACGTACATTATGGCCAGCAGCAGCATGAACTGGATGCCGCTCATGATGGAGTTGGATAAGGACGACAGGACCGTGTTGACCAGTCGGACCTGGATAACGCTTCTCAGCCGGCCTGAGACCCGGGCCACTTCCCTGTCCTCGGCCACGTGCGTCTTGACCACCTCCACGCCGGAAAACACTTCCTGCATGTCCTGCGACAGCCGGGCGTGCGTCTCCCGCTCCTTATAGCTCAGGGCCCGTATCCGGCCGAAGAAGAAATACCGCAGCGCCAGGTAGATGGGGACCGAGCCAATGATGATGAGGACCAGAGTAACATTTATCGAAAGGAGGATGGCCAGGCTGAACGCTAAGAAGAACACGTTCGATACGATCTGGATAATCCCGTTCGAGAACAGGTACTGCAGCGTATCCACGTCGTCCGACACCCGGGACATGAGGTAGCCGGTCTGCTTGCTCTTGAAGAAGGACATCGGGAACCGCAGGACGTGGTCGAACAGCCTGGTCTGCAGGTTATATGTCAGCTCCTGCTGGTATTTCGTCGTCGTGTAGCCCTGGATGACCTGCAGCAGCGCATATATGACGCCCACGAAAAACAGTGCGACGACGATCACGTTTAGAGAGCTGAACAGGCCGATGGCCGTTTGCGTATAGGCTCCTAAGCCCAGCATCGTGAGGACGTCCGATATGCTGCTAAAGCCGTTTTTCATGATGATGAAATCGACGAGCACCTTGCCGCTGAGCGGTATGACCGTCTTGACGAGGCTGATGAGGATGGTCAGCACAATACTAACTGCGCCCAGCTTCCATACCGGTTTCACGAACTCTAAGAAGAACGCCAGGTCTTCGAGCCTGAACCGCACTTTCGGCGTCTCAGGCTTCTTAAAAACGCCCCGTGTATCCTTTACCATCCCTTTAATGATACTGCCCGGCATTCGGATCCGCTTCCTTCCTGAAAAGCCTTAAGTTCGATTTTTTATTGCCGTTATTCTCCTGTTCAGATATGTCCACGACCTATACGCGATGTCCTTTAAAACCATCCAATATAGATATCCTCCAGCACATGCGCACATAACCCCACCCCCAATGAGAGCAACACCATGCAGAAGACGGCCATTAGAAATCCCTTGCGATACTCCAAATGTGTAAAATCCGATCTGGATGCCAAGGGCGGCCGGTATGTGGTCCAGATCCAGTAGGCCGCCGGCGAGGAAACCAGTAACGCACACAATGCCGAGAAGATGCCATGGGCTAGCTCGAAGCCAGCTACCTGCCATATCGAATATGCCCACGGCCACACCATACTCTCCCTTTTAAGTAAAAAATAATAATTAATATTATATATATAAACACGACCGAAGATAACGCAGGTTAAAACTGCTTTCGCTCGCTCGAATAGTGGTTTCTAAAGTTCAGTTTATAGTCCCGCCTTTCGGGACAATAAAAATAACTTTGGATCGGTTCTCATTAACTCAATTTAATGTTCGATTATATCGGTAACCCAAACCATTAATAAACTAAAACACCTTATTATGAACGTAACATATGAGAAAAGAAGTCGACCAATGGTGGAAACAGGCGAAAAGGGACCTCCAGACCGCGCAAAATTGTAAAAATTCCAAAGACTACTATGCCTCCGCTTTCTTCTGTCAGCAATCCGTGGAAAAAGCCTTAAAAGCCCTATATATAGAAAAAAAACGAGCCGCCCCAAGCGCGACACATTCGCTGGTCTATTATGCTACGGAAGTCGATGCCCCATCTCAGTTCTTTACTTTCTTAAGACGATTGACGCCCGAGTTTGTCACCACCCGATACCCGGATGCAGCCTATGGCGTGCCCTATGAGCTTTATGACGAGGCTATTGCAAGCGAGATCCTGGAGAAGAGCCGTGAGGTGATACAATGGATCGCATCACAGATCGAAACGTCACAGACTGGATAGAACGTTTCGTGGCCATTATTAAAGAAAAATATTCTCCCGAAAAAGTTTTGCTCTTTGGAAGCAGGGCACGGGGGGACAATCTAATCGGCAGCGATGTGGACATGATCATCGTGAGTAAAAAATTCGAAGGCGTCAACTGGCTGACGAGGATCAGGGACGTGTCCGTTTTATGGGAGGGACTGGTGCCATTAGAGCCCATTTGCTATACGCCAGGCGAATTCGAGGAGAAAAAGCGGATGATCGGGATAGTGAGCGAGGCCATGCGAGAGGGCGTCGAATTAACGTAGACCACGGGGCTTAAAATGAGTGACCATATTCTTCTCACGGGCGGCCTTGGCCAGGTGGGCTCGTATCTTTGTGAGGAGCTCGTCCAAAACGGCCACGTCGTTACTATCCTCGATAACCTTTCATCATCCTCTAAAAATCCCTATCCTCCGGAGGCCAACTTCGTTAAGGGCGATATTCGTGACGCGGGCCTGGTTAACATCCTGGTGAGCAACGCCGACATTGTGATCCATTGTGCCGCCCAGATCTATGTCTCTCGCAGCATGGAGGACCCGGTCTTCGATGCCCAGAACAACGTCCTCGGCACGGTCAATCTCTTAAACGCCGCCCGTAAGGCCAGCATAAAGCGCTTCGTGTATTTTAGCTCCGCAGCCACATATGGCGACACCGTGCATTTGCCTGTAAGCGAGTCTCATCCCCAGGAGCCTTTATCTCCATATGGCGCCAGCAAGCTCGCCGGGGAGAAGTACGCCCTCATGTTCCATAGGGCCTATGGATTACCGACGACCTCGATCCGCCCCTTTAATATCTACAGCCCCCGCCAGGACCCCTCGAACCCGTATAGTGGTGTCATATCAAAATTCATCGATAAAGTTCACGATAACAAGCCCCCG
>NZ_DATJPM010000008.1 GCF_035506375.1 Methanocella sp. | reverse complement strand
GACCGTCGCACCTACGGTGATGGGCTTGCCGTACAGGTCGTTTGCCGTTATGCTGTCGCTCGCTTCCATGCGTTATCGCCATTGAGTACTATGAGGATGAAATAAATAAACTTGATGCCGGTATTCACCACGGCGACACGGCGGTACCACGGAGGGCACGGTTAATTTTTCACCACGGCGGCACGGCGAACACGGCGCTTTTTATGATCGGCACGGCGGATGCACGGCGACACGGTTTCCTGATAATATTATTAAGCAGGGGGTCTCCGAGGGGGCATCAGCCCCCTTCAGGAAATAAAAGAGCGCCGTGCTCGCCGTGTCGCCGTGGTGAATAAAAAACCGTGCCCTCCGTGGTGCCTCCGTGCGTCCCGTGGTTTGCCTGCGCCGACACTTTAAATACGCATCGTCGCCATAAAGTATTCGAACCGGCTGAACGAGAGATGATGGGATGAAGCTCACTTTAAAAAAGACGCCGAAGGGATACACGAAGGACACACACCGGGTGGTACCGCCCGAGGAGACGCTGGCCAGGGTAGAAAAGGTCCTGCCGGGCATCGGCGTGACACGGGTCGCGGAAATATCCGGCCTCGACCGTATCGGCATTCCGGTCTATTCCGCCATACGCCCGGCCTCGGCAAAAGGCGCCATATCGGTATACGCCGGTAAAGGCGCGACACCCGTGGAGGCGAAGGTCTCGGTCATGATGGAGGCCGTGGAGCGGTACTCCTCGGAGTTCCAGAAGGCCGATAAGAAGCGCGTCGTGCTGGGCACATTGAGCGACATTTCCAACGGCAGGGCCGCGATAGATCCGGTAAAGCTCATACTGCCCGGCCAGCTACTGCCCAACGTCCGGCTCGACTGGATCGACGGGTACGACCTGATGAACAAGAAGGAAGTGCTGCTGCCGTGCAACGCCGTGTTCCACCCATATCTTGCGCCATTCAAGCTTTTCAGGAGCAACACCAACGGCCTTGCCTCCGGGAACACCATCGAAGAGGCTATCTTCCATGGCCTGATGGAGGTCGTCGAGAGGGACGCCCTGTCCATCGCCGAGGCGACAAGGGACCCGGGGAAGGCGATCACGATCACGAAAAAGGACGGGCTGGCTTACGAGCTTTACGCGAAGTTCGGGAAGGCGGGCATCGACGTGAAGCTCTGGTACCTGCCCACCGACTCGGGCATACCGACCGTGCTTGCGGCCACGGACGATAAGGAGCTCATGGACCCCTCTTTACTGGTCATGGGCGTGGGCACGCACATGGATGCCCGAATCGCCGTTTTAAGGGCCCTGACCGAGGTGGCGCAGAGCCGGGCCACCCAGATCCAGGGAGCCCGCGAGGACACTGACCGCGAGAAGGTAGTCCGGACCATCGGCTACGAGCGCATGAAAAGAATGAATAAGCACTGGTACGGCGACGGCAAAGAAGAGATCACGCTGAAGGAGCTGCCGGACCTGTCCACGGACTCGCATAAGGGCGACATCGAGAAGGCCGTGAAGATGCTCAAGGGCTCCGTCGAGGCTGTCGTCGTCACCGTCCTTACACGCGAGGACATTAATATTCCGGTCGTGCGCGTGACCGTCCCGGGCCTCGAGATGTACGCCATCGACCACGAGCGCATCGGCCCACGCTGCAAGCGCCCGGTCATGAGACAATGAGTAAGATCATCGTCTATCTCGGCCCCAGCCTGCCCGTCGAAAAAGCTATAGCTATCTTAGAGGCGGATTACCGGCCCCCCATACGCCGTGGCGACCTGAAAAAGGCAATGAGGTCCGGCGTCGATATCATCGGCATCATCGACGGCACGTTTTTTAACGATTCGCCCGTGGGTCATAAGGAGATACTCGACGTCTTGAAAAAAGGCGTAACCGTCGTCGGCGGCTCCAGCATGGGAGCCCTGCGCGCCTCGGAGCTCGATATCTTCGGCATGGTCGGCGTCGGCCGGGTCTATGAATGTTACCGGTCAGGGCGCATCGAGGCCGACGACGAGGTGGCCGTCACCTATAGCCCGGTGACGGGCGAGCAGCTCTCCGAGCCTTTAGTGAACGTCCGCTACCAGCTAAAGGCTGCCGAGCGGGATGGCATTATCTCTAACGTGGAAAAGGATGCGCTGGTCTCGATGACGGCCGGGATGCATTACCCGGACAGGACTTACCGGAACATGCTCAGGCTAGCCGTCGATAAAGGCGCTCTAAGCGCAAAAAAGGCCGCTTCTCTTTCGGTATTTATTGAAAAAAGGCCGCTGAACCTGAAGGCCGAGGACGCTGTGGCCGTTCTTAAAAAAATAAAAGAATTAGCTACCAATCACTAGCACACGATTTTTTTTCTCATCCAGCTAATGTTAAAGAGCGAGAAAAATTTGTACGATAATTATCCGAGCGTCTCTAAAAAGTCAATGAACTTCCGGAGCTTTGTCGCCCTCTCCTTAGACGCCCTGCGCCCGACCATCTCGAGAAACGCTTCCTTATGCTCCGGAACAATACACGTAAGGCTCTCCTCGCCGTTCTCCGCCAGACATATGAGATAATCCAGCTCCGCATCGCTCAGTTTCTCGACCCGCTCCATAAAATCCTCTTTAGACTTAGAATAGTGGCGCGACAGGGGCGGCAGTATGGAGCGATACATGTGGCCCGACGAGACGCACGTGCCGTCATCAAGTTCGGGGCACAGCTTTTTCAGGATCTGCCAGTCATACTCGCTAAGCTCTCTCGACATCCTTCCTAAATTATAATGGCCTATCTATATACGTTTCCCTTTTATATTCGATGCGGCATATATTCACAATTAATCGCTTGAGGTACGACGATGAAGTGGGCCATCTTAACGATCACCATCGCGGCAGTGTTGATATTATTTTGCGCCGGGGCGCAGGCCGAGGCCCCGTCTCCGGGGCAGGGTTTTCTCTACGTGGGGAATACGGACGAAAGAACTGTCACGATAGTGGACATGCAGAACGATTCGGTCGTGAATTCCATGGACATCGAGAGCCAGATCCTCGGCCTGGCGGCCGACTCGACCGGCTATTACGTTTATGTGGCCAGCAACGACGGCGTCCATATCATCGACACGAAGACCGACAGCAGCCGCAACGTCGGCATGGGCTCGAGCCCGCACGCGATCGCCGTCAGCCCCGACGGCTCCGGCTATTATGTCCTTTACGGCACCTATATTAACCTCGTAAGGATCGGGAGCGGCGACGTGGCCCAGAAGATCGCCCTGCCCAGAAGCAAGGACGTCATGGCCATCAGCCCGGACGGCAGCATGGCGTGCCTGGGAAGCACCAGTTTCACGACTGTCGGGCTCTATAAGATGCCTTCTGGCGAGTCCGCCTCGCCGGAGATCGACTTCGGCAAGAGCGTCGACTGCGCGTTCTCCCCTGATACCGAGTTTGCATATGTCAGCCTGATGGACCAGAAAAAGGTGATAGCCCTTAAAGTCCATGACTACTTTATCAAATCCGACATCGCCGTACCGTCGAACCCAGGAGGCCTGGCCATCAGCCCCGACGGCTCCACGCTTTATGTTACTTTACCGTCGGATAACAGGGTCGTCGCCATCAACACGTCGTCCCGGAACATCGTGGGCACGATCGACGTCGGCGGCTCGCCGCAGCACATCCTCTTCAGCCCCGACGGCCGAAAGGCCTATGTATCCAATTCCGGCTCCAACTCGGTCTCGGTCATCGATACGAGCGGCCTGCCGGGAAGTATCGGGAACGTGACTAAAACTATCTCCGTAGGCTCCCGCCCCGTTTTTCTCGCCATCGCCTCAAAGCCGGCACTGCCCACGGATACGCCCACGCCGACTGCCGCCCCCAGGCCGACGCCAACGATCACCGTGACGCCCACGATAACCCCTTCGCCGACCACGGCGCCAGCTCCGACGCCCACTGCGACGCCAACGCCGAAGCCTACGCCAGGGTTCGAGGCCCTGGCTGCTATGATAGCCATGGCAGGGGTCGTTGTACTGGTAAATAATAAAAAATAAAATTATTGGGAGCCCCTCTGCCCGTGTCAATTAAAATACTTAAGCGTTACTTAAATTTATATGTTGAATTGCTTTTGTATTTTAAGCTTTTTAAGGGCATGGAGGGCACTATTTTCACCACAAAGGCACGATGGCACGGAGGCCCACAAAGTCTTTTTTTAGATTAAGTTACAAAGTACACAAAGCCGGTTCATTGGCGATCAGGGCACGAAGGATACAATGACACAGTGGAATGAACGAGAGCACTTTTTACCCCTGCGCCTTCATATCCTGTATCTTATAAGCTCAAAAAGCGGCTTTGTGCCCTTTGTCTCTTAATTATAAAAAAGTCTTTGTGGGCCTCCGTGCTCTTCGTGCCTTTGTGGTGAAAAATAGTGCCTCCGTACACTCTGAGACTTAAAGGGGCATATTCGACACAGCTTTAATTTCTTTAATAAAGTCTTCGCGAACTTAACAAGCTTCGCGGGCTTAAGCCGGAGAAGTGCAGGACATATAAGACTTATTCAACAAATCAAATTTATAGGAAAAAGGAGGGTAATCGTTTTTGAGGGTAGTACGTTTTTCGAGGGTATTCAGGTTATGGTTCGTTTTTTCAAGGGTATATCATTTGAGGGTAGTGCGGCGGTGTTGCACACCGCCGCAAGAGTAGCCATCACCGACCAGGGTGATGGGGAGGGTAATGGATAAGGTGAGGGCCATAAAGACCGACGGACACGAGGTCCGTCGCATTGTGGTCAACTTGCCACAATCTTTCCCATCCCTACAATAGCAATTATCGTATGGATGCTCAAATATATTATCGTATAATTATTATAAAATTTCTGACAGCCGCCGCATATTATACATAAACAGGCTTGTGCATGCCGATACAGGTTTTATCGTTTCCATGATTTTGTGCGATATATTTTATCGAAACGTGTGCCAATAAAATATGATTTTTCAAAACATGTTATCAAGAGGATATGATTTTTCAGCACATGTGCCGTCGGAATATAACGGCATAAGGCACATGTAACCAGTGTATTCGGTGAAATGCACGTGCTCTGGCACGATTTCATAAAAGACGTTTTTTTCATCCGGTTAAATTAAAGTACGAGCCACGATAAATGAATCATCGTGGCAGCGAATATCTTACTGGAGGCTTAACATGGAGCTCTGGCTGAGCCTGGCTCTGTTCTTTATCACGGGCGCGGTTTCCGGCCTGTTCGGCGGCATGCTTGGCATCGGCGGCGCCACGATCCTCGTCCCGGCCCTCACGCTGCTCTTCGGGCTTCCCATACACCTGGCAATCGGCATATCGCTGCTGAACAACGTGGTCGTTTCCACCTCGGCCACGCTCAGGTACAGGAAAATGGGCCTTCTCAACCGCCGTATAATCTTCGTCATGAACGTCGGCTCCATCGCCGGCATAGTCATCGGCACATTTATCGCTACCCGGAGCCCCGAGGCGGCGCTCAAGGTGCTATTCGGCATGTTTCTGCTTTTTCTGATCGCTAACGCCTTATTACGAAGGAACGCTGTCGATTCCGAGTCGATGAAGGAGCCCGACGCGAGGACGGAAGCCGGCCTTGCTGGCCTGGGCTTCGGCATGGGGCTCCTGGGCGCCCTTCTGGGGCTGGGCGGCGGGACCATCGCCGTGCCCGTGCTCAATAGTATATTCAAGATGCCTCTCAGACAGGCGATCGCCAACTCGCTCGCCACCATCATCCTGGCCTCTTCCATCGGTGCCATCATCTATTTCTATTTAAGCTCCGGGACGCTATTCTCGGCCGAGGAAGCCCTGCTCACCGCAGCCGCCATCATCCCGGGCTCTTTCATCGGAGCGCATCTCGGCACCCGGATCTCCGAGCGCCTGCGCACGAAATACATTAAGTATATCTTTTACGCCATGCTTCTCTACATCGCCTATAATATGATCAAGAGCGGCTTGGGGTGGTGACGTTGTTCGTATTGAAGCTGGGAGGCAGCCTGTTCGATAAGGCTCCCGAGGTTTTAAGGCGCGTGGCGAACTCGGGGGCTGACGTGCTGGTCGTGCCCGGCGGGGGACCTTTTGCAGGCCTTATCCGGGACATAGATAAAGAGCGCCGCCTCTCGGAGGACGCCGCCCACTGGATGGCCGTGCTGGCGATGGACCAGTACGCCTATTATCTGCACGATAAGACGGGGATCGAGCTTACGCCTTTACTTGTTAGAAAAAAGGGCATCCGTATCATCCTGCCCTATGAGGTGCTCCGGCGGCAGGACGAGCTCCCCCACTCATGGGACGTGACCTCGGATACCATCGCCGCCTGGATGGCCTATAAGACAGGTGCGGGGCTCATTAAGGCCACGGACGTTGACGGCGTGACGCTTGAGGGCTGTTTGCAGCAGGCCATCGATGCATCGGCGCTAAAGGGCATAGAGACGTGCGTGGACCTGGCGCTGCCGGGCTTTTTGATCGACCATGGCATGGGCGCCCTCGTCGTAAATGGCCTGGTGGAGGGAAGGCTGGAAGACGCCCTTAAAGGAAAACAAGTAATAGGGACCTATATAACCAGTAAAAATCATGTTTGAACATTTTTATTATATTTGCTGTGTTGAATTACTCCCGTATTTTAAGCTTTTTAAGAGACGGAGGGCACTATTTTCACCACAAAGGCACGAAGTGCACGGAGGCCCACA
>NZ_DATJPM010000007.1 GCF_035506375.1 Methanocella sp. | reverse complement strand
AGGAATTAGTGAGTTCTTGCCTACGCAAAAACACCCCCCAAAGAGGATGCTTTCACCGACCAAGAAAATTACTCGAACAACCAACCAAACATCAGAAACGCGACCACACCCCCAAAAAGAGTGCGCCCCTCGAATCCTCATATGCCGCAGCCTTAGAGCGGTCGTTCATCCCGTGTTTGTACACAGGGTCGGACCGTATGAGCGGACTGCGGCGATCATTGTGATTTATCCCCGAAAGATTCGGGAATCACACATAGGGTTTCATTCATATATATAGTTTGTGATTTTCCGGTTTTACACAACGATTTGCTGTGCCCCCGGAACTACCTATACATATGCCCGTCCCCTGGCACTCATGCAGTTGCACAGTGCCTGTGACGGCGGATTCTTTTATACGCTATTTATGCTATTTATACGTTTTGCTTGTACGCTGCCATAAAATAACATAAAGAAATTACAAAATCGAAAGTTTTAAATGCCTGGAAGGAGAGGTATTGGTTTGCAATATAGCCATAAGGTCAGGAGGGGCGTCGATGTCAGGTGAAGCTTGTGAATGGAGCACGTCGCCGGCATATTATCATGCGGCAGGGCCTCGTGTAGAAGGCGTTTTCCGGCGTGTTTCGGATATGTGCACGTATGATCCGTCGGGCAGCCCGCTGAAGAGCGATCCGGTATTTCGGCGGCGGCCTCTGGCGGGAAAAGCTAATTCAACTTATAGAGCCGGCGAATTATCGTTTCATCTGCCGCCGGACCTCGGCGCGCTCTACGCTGTGTCCCCCCTCGCCTATTACCTGGGCGCCCCGGTCGTGATGGACGACGAGGCCTATGTGGACGCCGGCGACTGGATCGCGATCCCGGATATTCCGGAGCTGGAAGCCTGGGCCGGGGAGACGCTGCGGAGGACTTTTTATCTTGACTGCGCCGTAAGATGTGCCGCCGTCTCTGGAGGCGTGTTGAATGGACTGGACGCAGGCGAGCTGCTCGGCCTCCCAGCCAATGAGGTATTTAGAATGGGGCCCGGCGAGCGCTTTCGGCTCTACTCAAGCATCCCAGTTATTCCTGGCCTGCCCCGCTGGCATATGGCGGCTTATCTTGACCCGATCCCCGAGAGCGTGGAGGCGCTGCCGTTCCTTATGCGCTCGCTGGCGGCCATTTATACGCCCCGGGCCACTCCCGTGGGCGAGAGAGAGGTCGTATCGATGTCGATCAGAGAATTCCTCGGGAAGCCTGAAGAGCCTGTTAAAACTGGCTTGGCAGGTCGGAGCATTGTGCTTCCGTCGCTTCGAGAGGCGGGCTCCCAGATCTGGTTCTCCGACGGTTTCCCGGTGGACGCATCTAAGATGAGCTTGAGCGCGGCATCGAGAATAAGGCCTGGCCGTAAAAACAAGAGCGCTTCCATAGGCATCATCTGTAACGAGGAAGCCATGTCGGGCGAGGTCGACGCGATCGTCGGGGCACTTGAGGATACTCCCGCTTCCGTTGAAATATTGTGGGATACAGTTGTTGGGGGATTTTTAAATGCGTTCGCCCGGGGCTTCGATATCGTGCAGGTGATCGGCCACTGCGACGAGAAGGGCTTCAAGTGCCGTGACGGTTTTGCGAGCGTGAATGACATTCGGGAGAACCGGACACCAATGTTTTTCTTTAACTCCTGCGCGAGCTACAGGGAGGCGGCTATGCTCGTCGATCGGGGCTCGTCCTGCGGAGTGGCCACGCTATTCCGCGTCCTGGAGGAGGCGGCGGTCGACGTGTGCCGTGATTTCTACCGCATGCTGGGCGCGGGATATACGGCCGCTGTGGCCCTGGACGCGGCCCGGGAGTGCTCGGCGCTGGGCAAGGAGTATCTGCTTGTAGGAGACGGCTCGTTCACGTGTTTCGGAGGAGAGCCGCTAAAGCCGTTCTATCGTATAAACAGGAGAGACGGCGGATACTCGCTGAACTGCACAATGGGAAACTCGGATAAAGGACATGTGGTGAGCTCCTGGTCGCCCATGGGCCGGATGATGGCCTCGGACATGGGCTTCGAGACCGGGCTTATGCAGGAGGAACAGCTCGCAGCCATATCGGGAAAGTTCAAGGGCTACTGCCGGTATGGCCACAGGATCTACGACAGCGTCGGGGACGCGGTACGAATGGCTACTGAGGACGGGCGTCGTCGTAGATAAAGAACACGGCGCTTTTATGGTTGACGACCTTGAAGTTCCGGAAGTATTTATTCAGGTCCGTACGCTCCGAGGAGAATGGCCTTATCAGCAGGTCGGCGCCAACTTTTTTTGCCACGGAGGCGATGCAGTCCTGCATATCGATGGGGGGCCGGATGGAGTAGATGAGCGCTGCGCCTTCGTAAATAGTCATGTCGGGCCTGAATATGTCGTCCCTCACGTAGCGCACTCCTCCGGGGCCGGACTCCGACACGTCCGTGCACACCACATCGAAATCCTCTCGCAGGAGCTCTGCCACCTCCGGGTGGCCGCCGACGCCCACCTCCACGATTCGTGACCCGCGGGGATAGCGTGACTTGATGTAGCCCGCGATATCCTCATAACCTATAATTGACATGAGCACCCATAATATGCGAGTGACCGTATATAATATACCTGGGTGGTGCTCCTGATCACTATAAGGCCTTTCGAATTCGACGATTCACGGGCCGTCCTGGACATGGAAGAGTCCATTTTCAACGAGCCGAATCCTCTTCTGTACGCCATGATCGAGAGCCGGCCGGTCGAGGGCTTCATCGTGGCCGAGGAGAGCGGCGAGGTCTGCGGGTACCTGCTGGGCACGCTGCTTATGGACGAGGCCCGGATACTGCTCATCGCCGTGAAGGAGTCCCGCCGGCGACAGGGGATCGGCTCCCGCCTGGTCAGAGAGTATATCGAGTCGGTCAAAGGCCGGGCCAGCATGGTCCGCCTTGAGGTGCGCTCCAGCAATCTGGCTGCGCAGACGTTCTACTTTAAGCTGGGGTTCCGGTTCATCGGCATGGTGAGCAACTATTACCGCAACGGCGATAATGCCTACATCATGGTAAAGCCCATGGAAAATTTCACGTTATTCCTATAATAAAGAAGCTCATCCTGTTTTGTGGGTCTTGCCGAGCAAAGAATTAATTCAGTAAAAAAGAAATTGGGGCGGGCTAGGCCCGCCGATTGCGCTTATTCGGTCGTGATGACCTTGACGTTGGCGGGCTGCTTCACGATGCTGCCCATCTTGACGCCGACCAGGTACTCGAGGTTCTTCTCCGCGGCGATGTCGAGCATGCGCTGCGTGATGACACCGTCGAACACTACGCTCTTCACGTCGCCGTTGGTCTCCTTCAGGACGTTGGCCAGGTCCCGCACGGCGACCTTCTGGATGACGTTCTTGTTGGCGTCCAGCAGCTTGGCGCTCAGCGTGCCGGCCAGGTCCTTCATTATTTCGGCGAATTCCCCGGCCTCTTTGGGCTCGGCTTTTTTGATCTCCGGCTGCTGCTCCTGAGGCTGCTGCTCCCGGGGCTCCCGCGGCTCGCGCCGTTCCTGGCGCTCCTGACGCTCTTCCATGCGGCGGTAGCTTTTTCGCCTCGGCGTTTCGCCTCTCTCACCGCGCTCCTGCCTTTCGGGGCGCTGGTAGCCTCCACGCTGGAACTCCCGCTGCTCGGGCCTTTCCTCGGGCCTTCCCTCCGGCCTTCCCTCCGGCCTTCCCTCCGGCCTGCCTTCCGGCCGACCCTCGAGCTTGCCGTTCTCTTCGCGCTGCTGTTGCTGCTGCTTGTTGCGCCTGCGCGGGGGGACTTCGACGACCTGCTCCACCGGCACTTTGCTCCGCAGGGCCTTGATGATCTCCTTCTGGGTGAGGTCCTCGACGCTCTTCCCCTCGGGCGGCCTGGCCACGTAGTCCACGTCGGCCACCTGGAGTAGCTCCTTGAGGATCAGTTCTCCGCCGCGGTCGCCGTCCGTGAAGACGGTAACTGTCTTCTTCTTGCTCATCTCGGCTACGAGCTGTGGCACGTTGGTGCCCTCCACGGCGATGGCGTTCTTGATGCCGCACTTTAAGAGGTTCAGCACATCGGCCCTGCCCTCGACCACGATGATCGCGTCGGATTCCATGACGCCCGGGCCGGCGGGGAGGTTGTCGATGAACGTTACCTCTTCGATCCTGACCGCGGACTTGACGGCGTCCGTGAGCTCCTGGCTCTCGGGCACGGTCTCGTCGAACATTGCGGTGAGGATGTGCTTGGCCCTCTCGATGATCTGCTGCCTTTTGGATGAGCGTACGTCCTCGATCTTGGTGACAGATATCTTGGAGATGCACGGCCCTACCCGGTCGATGGTCTCGAGAGCGGCCGCCAGGATCGAGGTCTCGATCTTGTCGAGGCTCGACGGTATCAGTATATTGCCGCTCGATTTGCCGTACTTGGAGGTGATGTTCACCTCGATGCGGCCGATCCTGCCGGTCTTCTGGAGTTCCCTCAGGTCGAGGTCGGCGCCCAGAAGGCCTTCGGTCTGGCCGAACACTGCTCCTACCACGTCCGGGCGCTCTACGACGCCCTCAGCACTGATATGAGCATGAATCACGTACTTTGTAGTGTCAGATTCTTCCATTTTTAACACTTCCTTTTAGTCCATTAAGGCCCGTAACCTTCCCTAAAATAGTCGGTAATAAAAAAGAAGTAGCGGTTCACGGTGGCTGCTTCCTTTGGCTTATAGCGTGCGTTAGCCAGTAACGCATGCCCATTCCAGATAAACGGCCTGCATAAAGCTGTGCCGTTTTTCAAAGATGATGAGAGATGATTATTACCTAACTATTGACGGGTCGTTCGGGCATATCGGGGCTTATCGCCCCTGCGTGACAAACCCTATATGATCTGATATCCCGTTGACGGGATATTCTTACATCCCACTCGAGGAGGTATGACCATAATCATATCCATCCTGGTGTGATATGACCATCTATAGGATATGATGGTATATATTTACCTTGTTATTCTTTGTCGTGAATGTTTAATAATATTGTGGTTTAATGGAGCACTCCCGCCTGAGGCGCACGATATAGCCGTGGAGACTTTCCACGTCCTTGACCTCTTTTTTGGTGAGGAAGCGAAGCTTTTTGCGGGGTTCCATATCGGGCCTGGAGCCGTTCGACTTCAGGTACGCGTCGACGTTCCTCGCGACCTCCTCGCCCCGCTCGTCCCAGTCGGTGAGGACGATGACGTCCATGCTCTGCCGGGAGACGCGCTCGGCCAGATTAAAAAGCGGCTCCTGTGAAGTCATGACGATGTTGCCCTCGATGCCCAGGGACTTCATCGAGTCCCTGTCTCGGAGCCCTTCGACAAGTATGACGGCCCCGCCTTCGGCCCTGGCGGCGATGTCGTCCACGACCTCCTGTATCCGCTGAAGGCGCTCGCATTCGTCTATCGGAGCTTCCCCCCGAGCGTCTTGACGATGTCCTCCCTCTTAAGGCCCGTCACCCGGACCGACTTTCGACTTTCTTTTGTTCCGGATGTGATCTCTATGGAGGATTCGGGCACGCCTAACAGGGATGAGAGCTCGACGATAAGCTCCTCATTAGCCTTGCCCCGCTCGGGCGGCGCCTTCAGCTTTACCTCAATGCGCTTACGCCATTCATTGTAGCCCGAGGGCACCCGCGTCTCTTTCGCGCCCGGCGACACGTCGAAGTCGATGACCGCTCCCCCCTGGGCAGCCCTGACCGCGTCCTCGAAAGACATGATGGAAATGTTATTTTAAAGGAGTAAAAGAGTTCTGGTATTTATTCCGAGTGACTTTCCCGATAGATCCGGTCCTTGCAGGTGGAGTTGCACTCGCAGGCATCGCAGTTCATATCGCAGGGCTCGAAGTGGATGGTGATGCTCGACCTGGGGAAGGCCTCCCGGAGATCGTTCTCCAGGTGGTCGGAAAGGCTGTGCGCCTCGCTGACTGTCAGGTTCTTCGGGACCACCAGGTGGAGGTCCATGAACCGATCCGACCCCGACCGGCGGGTGCGGAGCTCATGGAAGCTGGCATACTGGAGGTAGTGCTCGGAGATAATGCTTTTTATCCGCTCCTCCTCCGCCTCCGGCAGGCTCGTATCCATCAGGTCCGCGGCGGCGCGCCGGGTGAGGTCGTAGGCGGCCTTCATGATGAATATCGCCACGGCCACAGCGAATAATGGGTCTAAAAATTTCCAGCCGGTCAGGCTGATCAGCGCCAGGCCAGCGAAGATACCTAAAGACGTATAGACGTCGGTCCTGAGGTGCCAGGCGTCTGCCTCCAGGGCGATGGACTCGGTGGCCTTTGCCGCCTTCATGAGCCGGCTCGACACGTACCAGTTGGCGGCCGCGGAGACGAACATTACCGCGATGCCCGCGATCAGCAGCCTGGAGTCGAGCTCCGTGCCCTGGCCCATGAGCTTGAGCGCGGCCTCGCGGACGATGAGTATGGCCGCGACGAAGATGAGCCCGGCCTCGATGAGCCCGGAAAAGTCCTCGAACTTGCCATGCCCGAACGTGTGCTCTTTATCGGGCGGCTCGGCGGACTTCTTGACGGAGAAGTACGCGATGACGGCCGCTATGAGGTCGATGGCAGAGTGGATGGCCTCTGAGATAATGCTTACAGAGCCGATGCCGAAGCCCACGACGAGCTTCATGATGACCAGCATAGAGTTCGATAAAATTGACAGTCGCGCGGTGGACCTTTTTACCTGGTTAGCCCGCTCGATCTTATCTATAATCGCTTCTTTCCCCTGAGAATTCAAAACCAACTACCGACCGTGGTAAAACTTTGGTACACATTTATCCCACTTAAAGCTTTGCGCCACCATAAAAAGTTAATAAGGGGATATCCCCGCGCCACTAACTCCGGGAGATCACACTTTGACTGGTGTCGACGTCCCTCCCAGTTACCCTCGTGGACGGGGCTATATACCGCGTTGAGGTTGTCTTGTCCCTCACAGACAGGGTGTCCCATTAACTCGGGCAAGGACCTTACAACACGATTTGTAAATATAGCACTCCTTATGCACGGGCGATCACGAGATCATTGACTGATGTATTCACGCCCGTCCTCGTGGAGAGCACGGAGTACTGTATTTTCCGACTTTATAAAGCTTGTGATGCGTGCCCGGGAAGGCCCCTCTTGTAGCCCCTTCCCCGGATAAACTTGCCGCGGCCCCGGCGGCCGAGGAACTCCTTTCCATCCAGCAGGAGGGTGCCGCGCTGCACGACGGCCTGCGGGAAGATCCCCTCCATGCCCTCGTAGGGCGTCCATCCCGCCTTGCTGTGTAATTCGTATGCATGGATGATGCGGCGGGCGCCCATGTCGATAAAAATTAGATCCGCGTCGTAGCCCTCCTCGATGCGGCCTTTGTTGCTTATGCCGAAGATACGGGCCGGGTTCGCCGTGGTCATGTCGACGAAGCGCTGCAGAGGCAGCCTGCCGTCTGCGACCTCCTTTAGCATGAGCGGCGCCATGGTCTCCACGCCCGGCACGCCGGAGGGCGCCGTCTTCACGTCCGCCGCCTTCTCCTCCTTTGTGTGGGGCGCGTGGTCGGAGGCGAGCACGTCGATGGAGCCGTTCCTGACCGCCTCCCAGAGGGCTTCCAGGTCGCGGCCGGTCCTCAGGGGCGGGTTCATCTTGCCACGGGCCTTCAGCTTTTCCCAGTGGCGCATGCTTAAAAGCAGGTGATGGGGGGTCACGTCGCAGGTGATGGGCTCGCCGCGAAGGACTTCTACGGCTTTCGCGGTGCTGACGTGGGTGATGTGCACGGCGGCGCCGGTCTCGCGCTCCAGGCGCACGGCGTCCTTCACCGCGCTCAGCTCGGACTCCGGGGGCCTCATCTGCGAGTAAACATCCGCACTGTGATCGTTCGCCAGCTCCTTCGCCTTTTCGGCGTTCAGGGCCTCGTCCTCGGCGTGGATGCTCGCCGTGGCGCCCAGCCTTTTTATTTCCAGCAGCGCCGCCCTAAGCGTGGGCTCGTCCACGCTGAACCCTCCCATGCTCTTCGCCATGAAGATCTCGCCGAAGGCGAGGGCGCCCCGGCGCCACAGCACGGGCAGCTCCTTGAGGTTATCGGAGATGCCGCCGTTGATCGCGAAGTCTATCATGGAGCGGTTTTGCGCGACGGTGAGCTTTATTTTAAAGGACTCCTCGTCGAAGGTCGGCGGGTCCGTGTTGGGCATGTCCACTACGGTGGTGACGCCACCGTAGATGGCTGACTTACTTCCGGAAAGCCAGTCCTCCTTCTCCTCCTGGCCCATGTCCCGGAAATGAACGTGAGAGTCGATGATGCCCGGCAAAGCGAGAAGGTTTCGGGCATCGTATGTCTGCTCGCCCTTTAGTATCTTTGCGATGCGGGTTATGCGGCCTTCGTCGATGCCGATGGAGCATGTGACGAGGTCCTCCCCGAACAGTACCCTGGCGTTCTCAACGACGAGCTCGTGCATCAGTGTAAGACTCCGATGATAGGATAATAAGGTTACGTTTTATCCTGTATCTTGCATTTATCCAGCGACGGGTCTGTCTTTTCCTCGACGACCTCACCATTCGGGGACGTTTCCTGGAAGATCTGGCCCTGGAAGGTGTATATCTTCGCCCTGTCGTCGACCCACATGTCGGGCGAAATGCCGGCCTTGAGGCAGCCGTACTCGAGATATTCCTCGGGCCCCCAGCCCTGCTCCACGGGCACCTGCGGCAATAGCAATCCACGGTAGAGCCCGTACTCCACGATGATGCCGTCCCGGCCGACGACTAGGCGCTTCGGGCGGTCCACGGGCTTCGCCTTTAAAAGCTCCGGCTCGCTGAGAACGGTCACCTCGACCGATATGCGGTCTAGCTCGGCACTCCGCACCATGGGGAAGCGCGGGTCCTGCGTGGCCGCCTGCACGGCCGCGTCCGCCAGCGCCTTACTCAGCGGGAGGTCGGGGTACGGATAGCCGATGCATCCACGGAGCTCGCCCCCCTCCTTAAGCGTGACGAACACGCCCGATAGGCCGTTAAATGATTCGGGCAGCTCCACCTTCGGCACCTTATTCGTCTTTACGTACTCCTCGATGACCTTCCTCGCCGTCCTTACCGCTAACGTCCCATCTTCCAGGCTCAACATGAACGATAGTACGACCGCCCAGGCTAAAAATGTGGCGTACTAAAAATGCTAGGATGGTCAGGTATCCATCCTTTTTTTTATTGAGGCCTAAAGAGACTTTCGCTTCAGTAGTTCCGTGCTTATAGTAGAGGCGCCTGCTCGTCGGGTAGCCTTGCATCGGGCCGGCCCGGGAAGCGATAGAGCCCTTTATAAAATAGCACTTCTCCTGGCAGCAAATCTTTAAATACGAGACAGAAAGATGTAACATCAAATTATCATAGCTCGTGAGAGGGGAGGGACGGCCGCCGCCTTCGAGGTGAGGAAAGTCCCCCCACCACCTGGATACGCAAATGCCCGCAAGGGCATACGGCGAGAGTCGTGGCAATGGCACAGAAACGGCACGGCCGCGGGTTAAAGCGGTGATCCGGAAACGGTGAGGTCGCCCGTGCGCCGATGAAACGGTGAATCCCTGCGGGTGCAAGCTGAAGCGGGCCATACAGGGGCGTCCAGGCCCCGGCCCCGGTAGTAGCGCATAGATGAATGCCGTCGGCCTTCGGGCCAGAACATAAGGGGGCTTACTATCCCGACTCACGAGCACAAAACTTTTTGATAAAAGTTTTAACGCGATGAAAACTATTTATTACATAGGGCGCACGTTTATTTACGTTTTATATATTACTAATAAATAAAATATATACGGCGCGGTAGCGTAATGTTATTGAGCGGCATGCACAAATATCGTCTGGGGCTGGAAGAGCTGGACGCCGCCATCGGCGGCGTGGCCGGCGGCTCGGGGATCCTGATCGAGGGGCCGCCGGCAGGCGGCAAGCAGGCCATCCTCTACGCGCTGGTCAGCAGGGGCCTCGAGGACGGTGATGGCGTCGTGCTGATGCCGACCATGGAGACGGGGAGGAACTCGCTCACCGCATACGGGAACGCTCGAAATTTGCGGATCATAGACTGCTTGTCCCGGCCCATGGGCATCGAGGGCGCGGACACGATGAACATTAAATATGTCAATGGTCCCCAGGACCTGACGGGCATGGGCGTCTGGGCGGCAAGGCTCCTTGACGAGTTTCGGGCGAAGCCGGCCAGGCTGTGCATCGACTCGCTCTCGACGCTGCTGATGTACTCGTCTCTGCCGGTCGTCTTCCGCTTCATCCACCTGATGAACGGGCGGCTCCACGCGGCGGGCGGGCTCTCTATAGGCGTCGTGGACGAGGGCATGCACGATGAAAAGACCATGGCGGCGCTCAGGCAGCTCTACCGGGCCACCCTCGAGGTCCGGGAGACGGATAGCGCCTGCCTGGTGCGAGCCGTGGGGCTCTCGCCCAGGCCCACGCCGTGGTTCCCCTTCGAAGAGGTCATCGAATGATCAACCGCAACATGAAGAAGACCGGCATACCGACGCTGGACGATTGCCTGAAGGGCGGCATACCCATAGGGAAGACGCTGCTGTTCTACGGTAAACCGTTATCCGAGAGCGACGTGTTCGTCATGCAGTCTGTCTTCACGAACCTGGCCGAGGACGAGGTCTGCTACTACGTGGCCAGCGGCTACAGCCCGGAAGTGGCGCGGTCCGGGTTCCGGGACTATGGCTGGGATACCTCGAAATATGCAAGGAGCTTCGAGATCATCGACGCATACTCGCCCCTGGTGGGGGCCTCATCAAGCGAGCGCTTCATCGTAAAGGACCCCGAGAGCATCGAGTCCTGTGATGAGACCATCACGGCCATCATCGACATGCTCTCCCCGGGCGACATGCTCACGTTCTCCTCGCTGTCCTCCTTGATCGACCATTGCGCCTGCGGCGGCGAGGAAGTGATACGGCACGCCCGCAGGTGGAACAAGATGGCCGTGCTCCGGGGCGCCATCGTCGTCTATAATTTCACCGACCGCGGGTACGACGCGGAGCTCATGGAGCACGTGACGAATGGCCTGTGTAACGCGGCCGTCCAGGTGGGCGGGCTGGGCGCCGACATGATCTACGGCCACTTTTTTAAGGTACATGCCTGCGACTGGGCAAAGCCCCCGGAAAAGCCCACCCTGTTCAAGGTAAACCGGCCCGGCGGCATCACCGTGCACATCCCGAAAATCCTGATCACGGGGCCCCAGGGCTCCGGCAAGTCGACGTTCGTGAGGACGGCCGCGACCCTGTCGGCTGGCAAGTCCGTGTCCGTGGACCGGATGGGCACTACCATCGCGGGCGACCACGCGCAGGTGACCATTAAAGGGTTTTCCGTTGACCTTTTCGGCACCCCAGGGCAGAAGAAGTTCATACCGTCGCTGAGAGCGTTCGCCGTGGACGCCATGGGCATCGTCGTCGTGGTAGACTCCGCAAAGCCGGACGTCGAGAATGCCCTGGATATACTCCGGACGGTGAAGCAGGAGGGCGTGCCCTACATCGTGGTGGCCGGCAAGCAGGACGCCCGGAACGCCATGGACGCCGAAGAAATTAAAAAGCAGCTTGGCCTGTGGGGCGGGGAGCCGGTGATGAGCATCTGCTCGAGCAGCGGGCGCGACGTACAGCAGGCGCTGGAGACGCTGATCGGCATGGTCGTCGAGAGCCCGGGCTCGGGAACGGAAGAAAAGTTCGGCACCATCATCGACGGCCTGCGGCGCGTGCGGGGAGTCCGGGCCGCGGCCATCGTCTCGACGGGCGGCATCCTCAAGGCGGCCGAGATCCCGGGCGGCGTCCAGGGTGAGAGGCTCGCGTTCGCCGCGTCCACCATCCTGACGACGGCGGAGGCGGCGTCCGAAGACCTGGGCCAGGGAAAGCTCGGGAGACTCCTCGTCGACCTGGACGGGCACACACTCATGGTCATGGGCGCGGACGATAAGAACATGCTCGTCGTCCTGGCCGACCACGACGGCAACCTGGGCCCCGTCACCGCGGAGGCCGAAAGGGCCGTGGAAATGATCCGGGAGGTCCGGGGCAAATAAGAATTCAGCTGACGGGTATGCTGCTCGTCTCCGTCTTTTCGGTCTTGGGCAGCGTGACCTCGAGCACGCCGTTGTTAAAGCTGGCCTTCGCGTTGTTCCTGTCGACGGCTGCCGGCAGTCGTATGGACCGGAAGTACCGGCTGTAGCTGCGCTCGTGCCTCAGGTAGCCTTTTTCTTTCTTCTCCAGCTCGGCCCTGCGCTCGGCGCTGATGTCCAGCATGTCGCCCCGGATGTTTATCTTTATGTCCTTTTTATCGACGCCCGGCATATCGGCCGTCACGACGATATCGTTCCCGCGGTCGACCACGTCCACGTATGGCATCTGCGTCGAGCCTTCCGCCGGCGCGCCGGCCGCCTCCGGCAGCTCCTCGAAGAGCCGGCTGATCCTGTCCTCGATCCGCTTCAGTTCGTCGAACGGATCCAACATGTATCTTGCCACGATCATCCACCAGCAATAATATCATAATTTTTATAATATAAAATTATTCGAACATAAGTCCGGCATGCTTGAGCCCCTTAATATACGATTATCGTTAATCATCGCCTGCATATTAATTATCGGGCCGGCAATAAAAAATCCCTAATTTATCATTTTAGAGATGCTCCTGCGTATTTACACGCTGTTTTACGACAAAAACCATAATTTAATGAAGCATGTTTATATATCGGTAAGTAATATTTGTGATATCACTTTATCGCTTGCTTCGGCAGAAGCGGGCTGCCCGTAAAACCGGGCTGCCTAAAAATGGAGGATAGAGTATAATGAAGGCGTGCATTCTCTGCGGAGGCGCCGGGACGAGGCTCAGGCCGCTCACGTTCGAAAGGCCGAAGCCAAGCATACCCATCCTGAACAGGCCGTCCGTAGGACATCTGGTGGAGCATTTATCTAAAAACGGCTTTAACGATATCGTCATCACTTTAGGGTATATGGGCGAGGTCATCGAGAAATACCTGGGCGACGGCTCCCTCTTCGGCGTCAACATCAAGTACGTCTACGAGAAGGAGAAGCTGGGCACAGCGGGCAGCGTAAAGAACGCCGAGAAGTACCTCGACAACGGCCCCTTTTTAATCGTGGGCGGCGACCACGTACTGAACCTTAACCTGCGGGAGCTATATGATTTCCACAACCACTCCGGAAGTCTCGTGACCATATCGGCGCTGAGCATCGACGACCCCCGGGAGTTCGGCATAGTGGACCTCGACAATAACCACATCATCCACCGCTTCAGGGAAAAGCCCGGGCCCGGGCAGATCTTCTCGAACCTGGCCTCGACGGGCATTTACGCCCTCAGCCCCGAGGTCCTGGACTATATACCGAAGGAGAAGTACGACTTCGCAAAAGACCTGTTCCCTAAGCTGCTCGCCGAGAACAAGAAGATCAGCGGCTGGCTGGCCCGGGGCCAGTGGACGGACGTCGGGAACCCGCGGGCTTATAGAGAAGCACAGCGCTGGATGCTGGAGAACATGCCCGGCACATATATCCACGGGCGGCTGGTGAACGAGGGCGCGAAGCTCAACGGGCCGCTCAATATCGGCAATAACGTCTCCTTCGGGAAGCACTCGGTCGTCGTCGGGCCCGTGTACATTGGCGACAATACGTCCATCGGAGACAACGTGCTCATCGGCCCGTACACATCCATCGGCTCTGCCTGCCAAATCGGCAGCGACTGTAGAATTTTATCCTCGTACATGTACAACGGCATCAGGATAGGCGCCGGCTGCTCCGTCTCGGGCGCCATCATGGACAACGATATAACGCTGGGCAAGAGCTGCACACTGGAGAACGGCGTGGTAATCGGCCCCAGGGCCATGATCGGCAACGACGTGACGGTACATTCGGACGTGCGCATCTGGCCGGAGGTCGTCGTGCCCGCGGACACGAGCGTTACAAAGGACATGATAAACGAGCACTTTGCCACCGACGTGAACGGCTCTTAACTTTTTTCATCTCCAACGGCCTTTTTATACTTTTAACGAGATAAGTGCTTACTATAAGTGATTAATATGGAAAGGCTGGAGAAGATCCTGAGGGACCTTGGGCTGGACGGTGCCCTGGTCGAGGTTTTCGCCTATCTGGCAGTGAAGAGGAAGGCGACCCTTGACGAGATATACGAGGACACCGCGCTGTCCAGGCGCGCCATTTCACTGGCCCTGGGAGAGCTTGAAGGCGCTGGCGCCGTGAAAAGGGAAGGGGAGGCATTCACCATCGACGACGTCAGAAAGTCGCTGCAGGCGATGTTCCCCGCCAGGCTCGAGGAGCTAAAGGCCGAGATCTACTCATACCAGCCCGCCCCGAGGAAGCAGGAATGCCCCATGGTCGAGGCCGTCCTAGACGACGCCTCGGCCGTGCCGGCCTTCACCGCGAAGCATATCGACGCGGCGCTCAAGAGCGTCGACATGATCTCGCGCTCGCTAACATGGCTGGACGACCAGTCGCTGAACGCCACCAGGGCCGCCGTGCAGCGGGGCATCCTGGTCCGGATTATTACCTATAAGCACCCGGAGCTACTCTCCGACACCCGGGCCCTGACGGATGCCGGAGCCGAGGTGCGGAGCCACGAGTACTCGAAGGACGTGCGCTTCATGATCGTGGACGGCGAGTTCATCTCCTTCGCTATCCGGGAGCCACCGAAGGTCACGCAGCCCGCCTACTTCGGGCTGCTTATAAGGGATAAAGGCGTGTGCCGGAGCATGCTCGAGTACATCTTCGAGCCGGCGTGGGAAGACGCGGAAGTCGTCGAAGAATACCAGAGATAATAAGCCACTCCAGGCATAATAAGCCTCTACGAAAACGGTTTCAACCACGAAGCTTGCTGAAGCCTGCTGAAGAAACTCTGAGACTTTTTAATATAATTTATAAATGTCTTTGTGTACCTTAAGGCCGGCTTTAAGTCGCTTCGTGGCTGAACGGTCTTCGAGCATTCGTAAAATTATTTGAGCGCTTAAAATAAAAGTTTTTGCTGCGTTGAATTTTGATCGGTCATTGTTTAGCAAGTAGTCTTATTTATATCGTTTGCGTAATAGCCAAATTTATCGATAGCTTCCGATTATCTTTTTCAATTTTTATGCTGTGTTGAATATGCCTTTTTAAGTCTCGGAGTGTACGGAGGCACTATTTTTCACCACAAAGGCACGAAGAGCACGGAGGCCCACAAAGACTTTTTTATAATTAAGAGACAAAGGTCACAAAGCCGCTTTTTGAACTTATAAGATACAAAGGATACGAAGGCACGATGGCAAAAAGTGCTCTTGCTCATTCCACTATGCCCTTGTATCCTTCATGCCCTGATGTCAATGAACCGGCTTTGTGTACTTTGTAACTTAATCTAAAAAGAAAACTTTGTGGGCCTCCGTGCTCTTCGTGCCTTTGTGGTGAAAATAGTGCCCTCCGTGCCCTTAAAAAGCTTAAAATACGGGAGTAATTCAACACAGTAAAAGTTTTTAAAAAAGGAGTTACGGATGCCCGCCTAGTGGCATCCGCTGCAATCCGGGCCGCAGGTAGCGTTCGGGTTGCGGACGATGAAGCCCTCTCCGTAGGGGGTCTGGATGTAGTCCAGCTCGAACGGCTCCAGGTCCTTCTCGAGGTTCTTGTCGTAGACCACGTTGATGCCGTTCATGTTGCTGACCACGTCCTCCTCCTTCTTTTCCATGTCGAGGGCCGGGGCGTACTGGGGCCCGCTGCAGCTGTAGCCCGCGAAATAAATGCGAATGAGAGAGTCCTTCTTCTGCTCCTTGTCCAGGAGCGTCTTGAGTTGCTCTGCCGCTTTATCAGTTACTTTCACTTTCAATCACCTAAGTTAGTAATCCGTAATTTTTTACGTGTCTACAAATACTTTATGCCAGTTTATTCTGGCTTATAGTATTTCGGCCCCGTCATCGATGGGCATCTTGGTCGGCTTGCCGTCGTAGGCGTTGATCTCCATGTATCCCTTGTGGCTTCTCACGGCCCAGAAGGGGATATAGAGTAACTCCATCTCCATCTCGATGTCCTGCGGCCGGGGCTGGAACTTCTTGTGCTCCACGATGGCCGCCTCGCCCTGGGTGCCCTTGAACCGGACGGTCTTGGTGTTCTCGTCCACGATTGCCTTGATGGCCATGGCGCGGGCCTCCTCCTCTGTCACGACACTCTCCTCCACGTTATAGGGGGCGTCGGGCAGGTCGACCGCCTCGACCGCCGGCATCGTAGGCGCCGGGTCCACCTGCTTGTTGATGGCGTTGATCACCCGGGAGCCCTTGCTGTTCAGCGGGATAGTCAGGTCCTTGTACTGGGACTGCACGTCCAGCCTGTAATCGTACTTCCAGAAGGGTATGAACTTGATCGAGAGCTCGACGTCCTCGGCCCGGCCGATGGCGCCCGAGATCTTCACGGCGTCCGCCTGCTTAACCTTAATGGGTATGGCGTGTAGCGGTATCGAAACGCCCCCGGAGTCCTCTGCGGCCTTAGGCTTCGCCTTCTTCGGGGCCGGCTCTTCCTCGGCGGCCTCGATGACCTCGCTTTCTCCGGCGGGCGCTGTCATCTTCTCCACGGGCTCCGGCTTCGGGGCCGGCTTCGCGGCCCTCGTGGCGTACAGCTCGCTCGTAAGCGAGGATACGTCGCCGGCGGGCTTCGCGGGGGCCGATGTCTCGCATCCAGAGAGCACAGCCTTCCCGATCTGCCTCTCCAGCTCCGACCGGTCCCACATCATGAGCCCCCTCTGGCTGCCGAGCTTCTTCACGTCGTCCGAGAAACCGGCCATTGTGATAAATAAAACCTTGAGGCCGTTGCCGCTCACGCCGTCAAGGAGCGTTTTAAGGTCGTCCGCGGAAGCGTCGTCAACGAGCTTGATGCCGACCCGGTTGCCCGGCATTTCCGCAAGGAGGTCAAAGCCCTGCAGCGAGGTGCTAACGGAATAATTATAGGTGCTAAAGACCTCTTTTATGACATTCAGTAAATTATTTGACATCGTAACTCCTTTTGGACTTTATCTAAGTCCAAAAATAGATAACCTTTAGGGTTAAATAAATTGTGGGTTGCCTATGTCCGAAGCGAAACAGGAGATGTTGTTCACAAACGCCCGGATCGAGGAGATCATGTTTAACGTCACCTTCAATCCCAAAACCCGTGACGGCGATATCGTGGTCAATCTTTCTGTGGTCGATAAGAAGAGCCTGGACGAGGTGCTCGAGCTGTTCAGGCAGGTCATGTACAGCGGCCTGTCCGTGTGCTCGTACATTAAACTATTCGACGAGGGAGAGGTCTTCAGCGGCTACCGCATCGCAGAAGGCAAGGCGGGCATCGCGACGGCCTGCAGCATAACCATCGATGGCGTTTTCCTGAAGCAAGGCATACCCGTGCGCCCCAAGTTCGGTGGCATCGTGCAGGTAAAAGACAGGCAGCCAATCCGCTTCACCGACATGATCCGCTACGACAGCACGACCATCGACCCGCTCGAGGTGCTCATGTCCCAGGAGCTGACGTCCGTAAAAGAGATGACCCGGACGGGCTCGGGCAAGATACTGGCGAACTTCCGGGAGGTGCCCATGACCGCCAAGGACGACGTGGACCATACCATCAACCGGCTGCTGACGGCGGGCTTCTACGGCATCCTGGACGTCGGCGAGCCCAACACGCCCGTGCTGGGAGTCGACGTGGACCGGGACCATCTGGGCGTCATCATCACGGGCGGCACCAACCCCATGGCCGCCGTGCAGGAATCCGGTATTCCCATCATCACCAAGGCCATCAAGGGCACGCTCGATTTCCACGAGATGAAGAAATTAGCGTAAGCCACGTAAAAAATTTTTAGGAACTCTCAAAGGCCTTTTCAGCCACGAAGCTACTCTAAGCGGGCCTGAAGCTACACGAAGACATTAATAAATATTTATTATATCATCAAGCGGCACTAAGGTTACACCAAGCCGCACCAACTTATTTTTAATAAATCTTTGAGAACTTAAAGCCAATTTCGAGTAACTTTGAGGCTAAAAAATCTTCGAGAAACTTATAATTTTTTGGCTGCTTTAAATATGGGAGGGTAACTAAAAATTTATATCCGAGGAGTCCGCTCTTACTTTCAAAAGAGAGGACGACTATGGCCAGGACAAGTAAATATCTTCAGAGGCCCACGGTGCCCATCACGGTGACCGACAAGTCGGTGTCGGAGCTAATGGACGCCATGGCCAGCACCGGCTTCCAGGGCCGCAAGCTGGGCGAGTCCGTCGAGACCTGGGCCCACATGCTCAAGGATAGCAATCTCACCATCTTCATGGGCCTGACTGGCGCAATGTGCCCTGCCGGCATGCGCAAGATCGTCGCGTACTTCATCCAGAACCGTATGATCGACTGTTTAGTGAGCACCGGCGCCAACATGTTCCACGACATCCACGAGTCGCTGGGCGGCCGCCACTACGTCGGCTCGCACTCGGCTAACGACGAGGCGCTCTTCAAGGAGGGCGTCGACCGGATCTACGACGTGTTCGCTGTGGAGGAGCATTTCCGGAAGACCGACCACATCATCGCCGACTTCAGCGCCACGCTGGAGCCGAATAAGCCATATTCGTCCAGGGAGTTCATGTTCCTGCTGGGCAAGTGGCTCTATGAGCAGGGGGCGGACCACGACTCCGTCGTCGTGAGCGCCTACGTGCACAACGTGCCAATCTTCGTGCCAGCCTTATGCGACAGCTCCATCGGCATCGGCCTGATGGTGGCGAGGCGAGGCGGCCGCGTCATCAACGTCGACCAGATGAAGGACGTCGACGACATCACCCAAATAATAGAAAACTCGAAGAAGACCGGCGTCATCTACGTGGGCGGCGGCGTGCCCAAGAACTTCATCCAGCAGACCGAGGTCATCGCCTCGATCCTGGGATTGCCCATCGAGGGCCACAGCTACGCCATCCAGTATACGACCGACGCCCCGCACTGGGGAGGCCTGAGCGGCTGCACTTTCGAGGAGGCCGTGTCCTGGGGCAAGATCAACGCCGTGGCGCCCAAGGTGCAGGTGTTTACCGACGCCACGATCGCTTTGCCCATCGTGAGCCACGCGCTCGCCCAAAAAACTAAAACATACCTGAAGAAGCGTGCCGTACCACAGTACGACTGGAGTGGCAGGAAGCTCAAGCTCAAGTACGCCGTCCTTGAGAAGCAAAAGGCTAAGCCGTCCAAAAAGAAGAGATGATCGTATGAAGCAAGAGAGGCCCACCCACGATGAGTATTTCATGGAGATCGCCAACGTAGTGGCAAAGCGGTCTACCTGCCTGCGCATCCACGTGGGGGCCGTAATCGTGAAGGATGGCCAGATCCTGTCCACCGGCTACAACGGCGCCCCGCATGGGTTCGAGCACTGCCTGGATATCGGCTGCATCCGGGAGAAGGAGAACATCGCCCATGGTACGAGACACGAGATGTGCCGGGCCGTGCACGCGGAGCAGAACGCCATAATCCAGGCCGCCATCCACGGCGTGTCCATCGAGGGCGCCACAGTCTACTGCACCCACCAGCCGTGCATCCTTTGCACCAAGATGATCATCAACGCTAAAATGAAGCGGGTCGTTTTCCAGAACGGGTACCCCGATGAGATGTCCATACAATTTTTAAAGCAGGCTGGCATCGAGATCCTGCGCATGTCCTCGGATGAGGAGCCCTCTGAGGAGAGGCCCCTCAGCGTTTAATCTTATTTCTTTTCTTCTTTCTGCCCGTTGCCCTTGTGCCCGGGCACTTCCGTAGAGCCGCCGATCTTTCTATCTTTCCTCTCCTTCGTCACCGGTTCGGGCATCCTCGTGGCCAGCTCAAGCAGCCGCCGGCCCCAGGCGATGGCCTCGTCCCGGTCCATGTAGTTGGCGTCCTTGAGCTCGTAGCCTTTTAAGAAGTACTGGATGCGTAATGAGAGTTTGTCGAGAGCCGTGAGGTCCTTCTCCTCGACCTTGCCGAGGAACGCCTTAGTATCAATGACCGTGCCCTTGATCTTGCACGTGATATCCATTAGAGGCTGGACGCCGCTATAGCTCCGGGCGCGCTCGGGAGTCATGTTATAGGGCAGGCTCACGGTGAAGACGGCCAGGCGCTTGTTGGCGAGGTTTTCTTTGTACCTGTCGAGGAAGGCCATGATGTGGGAAGAAGGGGCGTCGTTATAGACTGGCGAGCCGATGACTATTAGATCATAGAACAGCGAGGTCACGTCCTCCACGTGCCGAATATCCGCGTCGTTAATGCCCTCGGCCACCCAGTGGGCGATCTGCTCGGTCGAGCCGTACTTGGTATCGTAGATTATGAGGGCAAGCTTGTTAGCCATACTAAGAAACGTTTCTCGCGCTGAATTATCTATTATAGGGACGAAATTAACGGTTTTGCACCGCCAACCCTGGATTTTTTTTACCATACATGGGTTTGGTGCCCAGGCGAAAGTTTTATATCAAAAAATTGCAACTTACTTATTTGCAATAATATGTAAATTAAGAGGTAACTATAATGAAAGGTATCTGGAAATTCCTGGATGACGACAGAGGCGTGGAGAACGCCATGTATAGCATACTGATGATCGCCATAGTGGTGATCGTGGGACTGATGATCGGCTCCTTAGTATTATCGAGGGGCGGGCAGCTTCAGGTGCTCGCCGGCACACCCAAGGCCAGCCTGTCGGGCGTGCTCAACGGCGGCGCCAGCCCGACGCTGCTGCTCAACCACGAGTCGGGAGACCCGCTGAACGTGGCACAGCTGGCCTTGAGCGTGTTCGACAGTAACGGAGTGCAAGTGGGTAGTTTGACCGTGCCTAATACGGTGACCCCGGCCACCATCAGCTCGGGCATGCAGACGTCGGCCATACAGCTCACGGGCATGACGATCGTTTCCGGCAGCAGGTACACCATCAAAATATCGGATACCCAGTCCAAGCAGCAGATAGGCATGATGGTGCTGGTGGCGCGCTGATGGACGACCAGGGGGTCGCGGACGCTTTCTACACGGTGCTGTCCATCGGCATCGTGCTCGTGGCGGCCCTCGCCGTCTCGGGAGTCGTGCTCTCGACGACGTCGAGGCAGGGCGGCGAAGCGGCCGCGCAGCTCGCCGGCTATGGCGATAGCGGCCTGAGCAAGGGGCTGTATTGCTTCTACTATGCGGCCGATAGCGGGCACAGCGATTTCACCTCGGGGGACTCCGAAGATATCGTCTTCAAGAGCCTGGCGCTGGAGCGTACGGATTACTCAATAGCCCTGAACTCCAGCTCGGTGCCCGCCAGCGCTCCCTCAACCCTCGGGATGGCCCTGTGGTCCGGATATCTATACGTGCCGCAGGCCGGGAGCTATACGCTCGAGCTGGAAAGCTCAAGCCAGGCGTGGCTCTGGATCGACGGCGATCTGGCGGCGGATAACAAAAAGCCTGACAATCCCCAGTCTAAGACCTTCACGCTAACGCTTACAAAAGGTAACCACCCCATGAAGCTGAAGTTCTTCTACCCGGACATAGGCAAGGCCTCGTGTTCCTTAAAATGGCAGCATGGAGGAGCCTTCGTTCCCGTCACGTCCTTTAACAGGTGAGCATGGTGAGGCGTTTCCTTGGCTGCGAGCGGGGCATATCCGAATTGCAGGGCTCTTTAGTGCTTCTGGCGGTCATCCTGATCGCCGCGCTGGCGGTCAAGAGCACGATAGGCGATAACATCGCCTCGGCCGCCCTGGACTTCGGCAGCTTTAAAGTGTGGGGCGCCCGGAATGACGTGTCGTTCAGCGAGAGCGCGCCTTCCGTGTCCATTACGGAGCCCGTGGATGGCAGCCGCTTCTATACGGACCGCTACACGAGCATTTCGGGCATCGTCCACGCCGCTCCCGGGAGAAACGCCAGCCTCGTATATTTCCGCCTTAATGGCGGCCCATGGAAGAAGGCCGGCCTCTCGAATGATTCGTGGACCAGCTCATCCCGGCGCTACCTCGAAGGAAGCTATCATGTCGAGGCCGTCGCCTACGACGACCACGGCGATATGTCCCCCATCGCCTCCAGTACGTTCGAGACGATATTCCGCCCCTACCCGGACGCCGTTTACGTCGATGACGACGCGCCGGAGACCATGACCGCCGGCGATCCCTACGATTTCAGCATTAACTATTCGAATACGGGCTACCTGGCCTGGAACGATACTGCCGGCTACAGTCTGTCCCCGAACGGCTCTACGATAGCTCTGTCCGCCATCGGCATGGACGGCCAGAACGTCCAGCCGCACGAGGGCCATCCGTTCAGCCTGTCGCTGATTGCGCCCGCTGCGGGCGAATACACCATGGGCTACCGCATGTACTGTACGGATTTCGGCTGGTTCGGCGACGAGTTTTCCCAACCCGTGCACGTCGTCAATTCCTATCACGATTCACAGGTCGTCTCCGTTAACATGCCGGACGATATGACTCCGGGAGAGACGGTGACCGTCAGCATCGTCATGCGGAATACGGGCACCGCCGCCTGGCCTGCCTCCGGCACAGACCCCGTTTATCTGGCCATGGTCGACGGCACGTCCGGCGCCGCCTACAAGTTCAATGGCACAAGCGACCGCATACTCATGGTCCCCGGCACGGTCGTCCGCAACGGCATCGACTACACGTTCACGTTCAGGATCAAAGCGCCTGCCGCCGGTAGCTATTACACGCAATACCGGATGATGTGGTCGAACCACTACCTGTTCGGCCAGATCGCCGGTCATACCATCAATGTGAAGGCTGTCGCCACGCCCACCCCAACGCCCGCGCCGACGAATAATCCGCCCGCATCCCCCACGCCGACGCCGGTTCCACACTATAATGCACATGGAAAGATGATTCTATATTCATCATATGGCCAACCGTATCTTGGTCCGATTGGGTTTTATTATGATGGCCCATTAGGGAATAGATTACAAAGATCAAGTGCTGGTGCAAGTGATCCAAGCTATCCATATTCGGATTGGGATATAGGCGGACCTGAAGGCAATTATAAGCTATATAAAGATGGTTGTAGCGGTGGTATTCAATTTTATATGAATAGGTATATGGACGTAGGTAAAGTTACGTTTAGACAGATCTAGATAATTAAATTATTGTAAGGTGATAATATGAGATTAAAATATTGGCTCTTTACTTCATCTTTTATTGTTATAGTTGTGTTGATTGTTTGTCTTATGGCAACAAATAATAAAATAATAAATATAAATAATCTGTTACAATCTAATAATACGAGCAACTCAGCTAACAAATCAAACAGCAGTGATAATCTAAATATTAACTCTACTTCAGTTGTTGATCCTTTTTATATACCACCAAATGATTATGTAATAAACAATATAAATTGGTCTAAATATCCTAACTTACAAAAGGGCTATGTGCTTACGGCTTATAATACAGGGCCTAATGATGTATTAAACTATGATTTTGTAGATGTTCAAATTTGTACAGAAATAAAAGATACGGATAATGAAACGCTAATTGAAGAGCAATTATCAGGAGTTGCCAAAGAAGCAAAAATATTCTATGGTTCAGCATGCGGTATTACAATTGCTGGTACAAGAGGTGGGGCAGAAGAGTACATGGTATCTATATTCCCCTATAACGATACCGTAATGTTATAATAATTTAATTTTTGCAAGATATTGATATCTTTAAGAGCCACACCGCTTGCAAAGTTTTTAGAATTCTACATTGCTCATATAGATATTCAGTCGATAATTAAAATGGTAATATCGAGGTCGTCGAGGCGTTTTGGGCATCAGTCGGCCATCAGGCCGATGCGGAGATGGCGGGGTAATGAGCATTTTTCTCATCAGAGTAAAATGCTGCTTAGGGCTTGCGTATGAGCACGGCCGAAGGCCCGTGCGAATAGGGTGCAAGCCCGGCCCCGACATCGTAGCACCCAAAACGCCGAGTAGCCTTGCCATCAGGCAAGGCGTCGACCCGCGAAAAGGTATATCTTCTAGAATCGATGCCTTTAAGAACCCCGCCACCGTATTAGCTTTATCTAAAAAACGAGGTGCATATACATGACAGTCCCGACATCTCCCCTTGTTGAAATCTTCGGCCCGACCTCATCCGCACAACTCATCGTTTATCTCGTCTTCAACCACGGCAACGAGTTCACCCTGTCTGATGTCGCCGAGCGCCTGAAGATATCGAAGGCAAAGGTAAACAAGATGAAGGACGGGCTCCTCAAGTACAAGGTCATCCACGAGACCCGGAAGGTCGGGAAGACCAGCTATTACCGCTACGACCGGAATAGCAAGATGGGCAAGATGCTTTACGACCTCGTCTTTAGCGCCGGCACGGCGGAGCACGCCGCGAACATTGCCCACGCCACGGCGACGCCGTCGCCGAAGAAGGACAAGGACGATGGCGGCGGAAAGATCATCATCGCTTAAATAAATCGATAATATCATTCTAAATTTTTAATATCCTTGGTGCGGCCTGGTGTAAGCTCCGTGCCGCCAGGTGATTATATTATATTTTGGTGCCGCCTGGTGTAAACCTGGTGCCGCTTGTAAGCACTCTTGTTTCAACCACACCAGGTTTACGCCAGGCGGCACCAATTTTTTTTATA